>CAZVDM010000094.1:0-13586 GCA_964625555.1 uncultured Chloracidobacterium sp. | reverse complement strand
AAGGCTTGGTTTGTGGACTTTGAACCCGTCCACGCAAACCAAAAAAAACCGCCCCTCAACAAGCGCCTCCCCCGAAATCGCCAAACTCTTCCCCTCCACATTCGAAAACGGCATCCCCAAAGACTGGAAGGAAAAACCGCTGACCGATTTCTTTAAGCTTATCGGAGGCGGAACTCCAAAAACGTCCAAGCCAGAATTCTGGAAAGGAGACATTCCTTGGTATTCGGTCGTCGATGCACCCAACGAGTCTGACGTTTTCGTGATTGAGACTGAAAAGAAAATAACGCAGGCTGGCCTAGAAGGAAGTTCGACCAAGTTGCTGCGAAAAGGCGTGACAATTATCTCTGCAAGAGGAACCGTCGGAAAATTGGCAATCACTGGCTGCGAAATGGCGATGAATCAATCTTGCTATGCGATTGAAGGTAATTATGGCGACTATTTCAATTACTACATCGTAAAGGCGGCCATCAACGAGCTAAAGCAGAAAACGCACGGAGCGGTTTTTGACACGATTACACAAGATACCTTCAGATCGATAACCGAATTTAGGCCCAATGAATCGGTAATCAAAGCGTTCGAGGAACAAGCATCTGCAATGATGTCAAAAATCGAGCAGAACCTACGGCAGAGTGAGACGCTTTCTGAAATTCGTGATTCGTTATTGCCGAGACTGATAAGCGGAAGGTTACAAGTCAGCACTTAAGTCTATGTCAGGATGCTTCGAAAAAGAGAAACTGGATGAGTTGCTTCGAATTACGGACGAGGGATACTTGTTCCATCGGGAAAGTCAAGAATTAGAGTTTAAGGAGCAATACAATTTTGCGGGCCTTGCAGATTATTTCCGAGATTTCGCAGCTTTCGGAAACAATCGCGGCGGTTACTTGATATTTGGCGTTAAAGATAAACCGCGAAGAGAGCTAGTCGGACTGAGCAATTCCGCGCTTGAACAATTTGAGAAGATTGATCCTGAGAAAATTTCAGGCTTTCTTCTGGATCTGTTTTCGTCAGACATTCGTTGGGAAATGTGCGTCCACAAGATAGGGACTAAATCGTTTGGCATCTTTTATGTCTATCCGGCACAGCAAAAGCCGATAATCGCAAGAAAAGATCAAGGGCCTGATCTTACCCTGCGAAATGGAGAGATTTATTACAGATACGCAGGACGAACCCAGAAAATACGTTTTCAGGAGTTAGACAACATAATTAACCAACGAGTAAAGGAAAACAATCAGCAATGGCTCGACACACTGAACCGCGTCGGACGGGTGGGACCTGAAAATATCGCAACATTCGATCTGGAGAAAGGGACGATCAATAAAGATGGCAATGTCCTCATGGTCGATGAAAAGACTCTCGACGAGGTCCAGTGGATTCGAGAAGGGCATTTTGATGCCGATGGTGAGAAGGCACTTCAACTTGTTGGAGAGGTTAAGGCCGTTAATACGGTTGAAGTCATCCGGCGCGAAAAAGAAAATCTGTTGAAGGAATACCCCTTGTCGGCTACTCAAATGGCGCAAGATGTTAAGAAAAGATTTCCGGAATGTTCAACTAATGACATATGGGCCGTATTGCGCGAAAACAATGTCAAAGAAAATCTAGACTACGCCCGCCCGAATTTTAGAAATAAGAGCCACGAAGATGACTGGAGGGAAAGTAAATCAGTGCCTAATGGAACTCCGATAATATACAAAGATGCCGCCGTCGATTTGGTCGAGAAAATCTTGCGTGATCAAGCGGCCGATGTTGCAATCGAAGCTTGGGCTAAGTCTGAGGAATAAGTCTGAAAATAACCGAAGCACAATTCGAAAATCACCTGCTTGGCATTCTTGGCGAGTTGGGATATTCGTATGAGAACGGTTACGAGATCGCACCGGATTCTTTGAGGGCCGAGCGGGCGGATTATCGCGAGGTTGTTTTGGTTGGACGGCTGCGGGAAAAGCTGGTGGAGTTTAATCCGAATATTCCGCTTGGGGGACTCGAGGATGCGATAGGGCAGATAACGCGGCCAAACTTTCCGGTGCTTATTCAGAACAACCGCGAGTTTCACCGGCAGATTCGCGATGGTGTGAAAGTTGTTTTTCAGCAAGGCGATGAGACAAGAGCGGATCAGGTAAAGCTGTTTGATTTTGAGAATGTAGATGCAAACGAATTCCTAGCAGTAAATCAGTTCTCGATCAAAGGGCCGAAATCCAAAAAGAGGCCGGACATTATCATCTTTATCAACGGCCTGCCCATCGCCGTTTTGGAACTAAAGAATCCGGCGGATATAAACACGACGATCTACGATTCGTACAAACAGCTCCAGACCTACAAGGACAAAATACCCGATCTTTTTAACTACAACGAACTGCTGGTCATCGCCGACATGCGAGAAGCCCGCGTCGGAAGCCTGACGGCGGACTATGAACGCTTTGGAAAATGGCGAACAATAGATGGCGAAACTCTCGACCCGCTGGGCGAAAGCCGGGAAACGGAAACTCTGATCCGTGGATTATTTGAGAGGAATAATCTACTTGAATATATCCGAGACTTCGTTCTTTTCGAGGAAGAGAAAGAGACGATCAAGAAGATCGCCGCATATCATCAATTCCATCTGGTGAGAAAGGCCTTCGCAAAGACGCTGGAAGCGACCAAGCCAGAAGAAGAAGGAAAGATCGGTGTCGCTTGGCATACGCAAGGTTCGGGCAAAAGTATCTCGATGGCATTCTATGCCGGAAAGGTAATTACTGCCGAGGAGATGAAAAACCCGACGATAATTGTCGTCACAGACCGCAATGATCTCGACGGGCAGTTGTTCGCTACATTCTCGAACGCCCGCGAACTGATGCGGGAAACTCCGAAGCAAGCTGATACCCGGCAGGAACTTCGCGAACTGTTGGCGGGCCGGCCTTCGGGCGGAATTATCTTTACGACGATCCAGAAATTCAGCCTTCTCGAAGATGAGGTTAGGTTCCCGCTTCTCTCGGACCGTTCAAACATCGTCGTCATTGCCGACGAAGCCCACAGAACACAATACGGGCTGAATGCGACCATCGATCAGAAGACCGGCAAGGTGAAATACGGTTTTGCACATTATCTGCACGAGGCATTTCCGAACGCCGCATTTATCGCCTTTACCGGAACGCCGATCTCGATGCTCGAGCGCGATACGCAGGCCGTTTTTGGCGACTACATCGACATCTACGACATGAAGCAGGCCCAGGCGGACGGTGCGGTCGTGCCGATCTACTATGAGAACAGGCTTGCAAAACTGGAACTCAACAAGGAAGAGACTCCGACGCTCGACGCTGAGATCGACGAACTGACCGAGGACGAGGAAGAAAGCGAACGGGCGAGAATAACCAGCCGTTGGGCAGCTCTCGAAAAGGTCGTCGGTGCTCCGCAGCGGCTAAAGAAGATCGCCGCCGATTTTGTAAAGCACTTTGACGAACGCCAGACAGAGATGGCAAAGACAGGCGCGGGGCCGGGCAAGGCGATGTTCGTCTGCATGGGCCGCGACATCTGCGTCAGGTTGTACGACGAGATAATTGCTCTCAAACCGGAGTGGCATGACCCGGACCCCGCAAAGGGCGTTCTCAAGGTCATCATGACCGGTTCGTCGAGCGATAAGTCGTCGTTGCAGCCGCATATTTATCCCAAACTCGTTAAAAAGGACCTCGAAAAGCGGTTCAAGAACGCGGACGATGATTTTCAGGTCGCTATAGTTCGCGATATGTGGCTGACGGGCTTTGACGCACCGAGCCTGCATACGATCTATATCGACAAACCGATGCGGGGCCATACGCTGATGCAGGCGATCGCCCGCGTCAATCGCGTTTTCAAACAGAAACCGGGCGGCCTCGTCGTCGATTACATCGGCATCGGCCACGAATTGCAGGCCGCGCTCAAACAGTACACGGACAGCGGCGGCGAGGACCTTTACAGCGATGCCGCCGAACAGGCGATCCCGGTTGTCGAGGAACAGATGACCGTCATTCGCGGGATGTTTCACGGTTTTGACTATCAGGACTTTGAGACAGACGCGATCAACATTTTGCCCGACGCCGCCGACCACATCCTGAGTCTCGGCGAGGAACGAAAGAAGAGGTTCTTTGACAGCGTTGTTGTCCTGACCCGCGCATTCGCCCTGTGCTGCACGTTAGACGGAGCGATGCAGTACCGCGAAGAGATCGCTTTCTTTCAGGCGGTCAAGATCTTTATCGGCAAGCCCGAGGCTTCGCTCAGGCGATACAACAACGAGCAACGCGAACTGGCTTTGAGGCAGATCATGAGCCGAGCCGTTTCATCCGATGAGGTGATGGATATATTCTCGGTCGCCGGTCTCGATAGGCCGAATATCGGCATCCTCTCGGACGAATTTCTGGAAGAAGTACGATTGATGCCGCAACGAAATCTCGCGGTTGAGTTACTTGAACGACTTCTAAAGAACGAGATTAAAGCCCGCCTAAAGACGAACGTCGTACAGAGCAAAAAATTCACCGAGTTGCTTACCGCAACGCTCAATAAATATCACAACCGCGCAATCGAGACGATTCAGGTCATAGAGGAGCTTGTGAACATGGCGAAGGAGTTCGCCGCCGCTGCAAAACATGGCGACGCTCTAGGACTCAACATTGACGAAACGGCTTTCTACGATGCTCTCGCTGACAATGAAGCATCAGTTCGTGAACTCGGGGATGAAACCTTGAAGAAAATAGCGATCGAATTAACAGAGAACCTTCGCCGGAGCACAACGGTTGATTGGTCTGTGAGAGAAACTGTTCGGGCAAGACTTAGATTGTTGGTAAAACGAATTCTGCGCAAGTACAAATATCCTCCCGATAAGCAAGAAGCTGCAATTGATCTTGTTCTGCAACAAGCAGAAGCGCTTTCGGAATCTTGGGTAAATTGAGATATGACAATCGAACTTGGAAGACTGGAACGTGTCGAAGCACGAAATGTTTGGGCGAATGAAGCTACGCATTTTACGCCGTGGCTAGCGCAAGAACACAATCTTGGATTGCTCGGTGCAGCGATAGGCATCGATCTTGAATTGGAAGCGACAGAAAAAAAGCGTAGGGCCATTTAGTGCCGATATCCCCTGTAAAGACACGGCAACCGACAACTGGGTTCTGATCGAAAATCAACTTGAACGGACAGATCATAAACATCTAGGTCAACTGATTACGTACGCGTCCGGCCTTAAAGCTGTGACGATCGTTTGGACCGCTCATCCGTTCACAGAGGAACATCGTTCGGCTCTCGATTGGCTGAACGAGATAACGGACAGCCGTTTCAATTTTTTTGGGCTCGAAGTCGAGCTATGGAAGATCGGCGATTCGAATGTTGCCCCCCAATTTAACGTCGTCTCAAAACCGAATGACTGGAGCAAGTCCGTTTCAGAAGGTGTCGCCGCCGTTGAACGTGAAGGATTGAGTGACACGAAGCAGTTCCAACTCGAATTTTGGACGCAATTTCGTGAGTATGCAGAGGCGAACGCGAAAGCCATCAGACCAACAAAAGCACAAGCTGACCATTGGATGAGTCTCAGTATCGGAAGGTCCGGTTTTGGTCTGACGGCCATTGCCTCATTGTGGAATAACGAAACCCAAAGCTATAGTCCGAATGAAATTAGAGCCCAGGTCGAGATTCTCAGCAAGGACGCTAAAGTCTATTTTGAAAAGCTGCATGAACAGCGGGAACAGATTGAGTTCGAACTTGGTTTCCCGGTTTTGTGGTTCAACGATCCGGCAAAAGTCTCTTGTAAGATAGTGACGAGCAAATCCGTGAACCTTAATGAGCGTTCGGATTGGAATAATCAATTTGCCTGGCTCCTCAGCCAACTAGATGCATTGCATCGCGTTTTCTGGCATCGAATCCGCGACCTATAGAAGTATGACTACAACAAAAGAACTAATTGAAAAAGGCGCTTTCAGCGTGAAGGACGAAATAATATTTCGTACCCATGCCGAGGTGCTTCGTTTGTTTGGGCGTGACACAAAGATCTTTCAACGTTCATTTGCCAAGCATCCTCACGAAGAGGGCGTTCACATTTGGTTTCCTATGTTTTACGACAATGCTAATAACGATTGGGACAACACAAAGCGTTTGGATTGGGAAACCGTTTTCGAGCGGCGCAAATTTGATAACGCGGGGTATCTTGCCGAGCAATTTAATTCTCCTGAACGCCATATACGAATTCTGTTTGCAAAAATCGAGCAAGGACGAGAAAAGTATTATCAATTCAAGGGTGTATACAGGTTCGATCCTGATGAATCTCGCAAGGCCGTTAAGGCGGCTTATCGTAGAATAAAAACGACCACGAAGTTGTTTCCCGTCGATTAGATAACTTGATGCCTGTAAACTGGAAATTGTTTGCAACGGCCCCGAAGTCAGTCCGTCAAATTAACTTGCTGTCCACCGTCTGCGGCAATGTTTACTTGACTCGGATTGTTAATTGTTACTGGAGCGTACCGTCGCAGATCCCGAAGTTGGCGAAGGGTTCTCATGAATATTCGGTTCCACCGATCGGTCATTTGTACCGCATTATCAAGAGCCTGTTGTTCTGAGACGGTAGGTCGAATCCAATAACCGTCATCATATTCATTTTGTTGGGATTCTGGGGCATTTCGTGCCTTCCAACGCAAATACTCAGGATGCTCCTCCCGTTCGCGGGTCTTAGAACGTTTTACGGTTTGCTCAATCCAGTATTGCCATTGAAAGTAACTCTGTGTAAGCATGTCAATCAACGCGATTTCGATTCCTCCTTCAGGATTCCACTCTGCGATAAATGAATCTCGTACACCTTGGTATCGTGCTACATTCCATAGCTCCTTCATGTAATCGACCGGGAAACTGATGTTCGCCCCTAAATGACCCGACAGAAACTCCATTCGGCCTTCGAATTTTGCCATTTCCCAAAATTGTTCCGCGACCCGTGGAGCAGTTGACTGTAGCTTCATTAGATCTACAAAATGCAGGCTTTCGAGCGGGAGCCCCATTAATTTGTCAAATTCAGCCTTTGCCTCCTCGAGATTCACGCAGCTGTGAAATGCCTTTTTCCGAGCCTCTTCGGTAGACAAAGCTCCTCCCAGAGGCGACTTGAAAAAAGCAACCCTCCGGATAAAACTCTGATGCATTTGCCTAAGAAGGGAACTATAGCCAATCTCAGACTCGAGGGAATCAACCACTATCGGTTGGGTGCAATCATCCTTTTGAGGCTCGCAACTCTCCCATTGGTCAAATAGTTTGTCAGTTGGCCGTACGGCCGAATCGAACTCACGGTCCTTCCGCTTCGGCCGGCGCCCATTAAGTGTCGAATCTCCGTTCCTGTTTTCTTGAGTTGCATCCGATTCGTTCTTAACTCGGGTTGTGGAATTCGTCTTTGCCATAACTTCGAAATGGTCTACCGTTTAATATTTGTCGTTCGTAGGTGAGATTGAAATTCACTATTTTTAGATAGGCTTTTCATTAGCGTGTCACGCTCAATACTGCGATACTGCCGAGATTGTTCCACGAGCTGAACCAGGTTCTCGACCTCATCCTTAGGCACGTAAATTTTTCGCAAACGCCCGGCGACTCGGTGAATGAAGTAGTAATAGCCGAAATGCGGTGAACCACATGCACATTGACAGTCAGCCTTTCCGCAACGAACCGATTGAGCATATACACCGCCATTGGTAATTGCATCAGGCGTCTTAGGTAACGAATTTCTTGATTTCTTTTCATCGGCTGCCATGGTTTCCCTCCTCTGGCTGTGGAAAGTACCCTTTTCTACAGTCCCGCTAAACGCAACAAAACATATAGTTATTACTTAGACGGCTAGCTCGGAAATATTTCATAAATACCGGCCGCCCGCGTGTCTCGCTGACACGAATAATAGGCGCTTCTTGAGAACGCTAAATCAGAAAGTCGATAGAACTCATCGCCGTAAAAGTGGCGATAAACCAAAAATGCTAATAGGGTATGTGTGCGTCGTAGTCCGTATTTTTGCCTGAGCGCAGAAATTACGGCCAAGCCCGATTCCGGCGACAATGATTCGGTCGCTTGACTGATTAGGGGATCCAATACGAGGGTCTCGACGCCGACGTTGACAATCGATGTCACCTTTGTGTCCTTAATATTATTTGTTTTGGCAAACTGTTTGATCGCAGCACTTCGTCTGAATCGATACTCGAATCTTATTACTCCTTCTGTCATCATTATGTCGTCATTTGAAAATCGTCTGGCGATGCAGTCGTGTTGTTTTGAATAAATGCAAATAGTCCTATTCTGCGTACCCTTTGAGTATTTTTTCCCGCTATGAAGATAAATCGTGGTGTCGCTATGTCGAGCCCGATGGAAGCCGTTAATTCTAAGTTCGGCCAGCCTGTTGATAACACGGCAAATTACCTCTGGTTGAAATGACACATCACGAGCAAAATCCACTTCCCAGACGTTTCCATCAGAAATCTTCAAAATGCGCCCGAATGCTGTTGAAACGTAAGTTGCCATATCGGTAAGTGAAAAGATAGCTTGCGTCGCAGTCAACAGCCTTGCATTAGAACCCCTGGCGAAGGCGGGTAACGATACCCGGGCCGTCAGATACGTTAGCCCATTCGGAGCCTCGAACAACACCAGTCTTGGCCTATCAGCTCGTTGCGGTTCGCCAAAGCACCAGCCTTTTACTTCGCCTGAACGCTCATCGAACCGCCGCTGCCAACCACAGTTTCCAAGTTCATCCGGACTCGGTTGATCCTGAATGTTCCAGGCAATTTTAATAGTGTCAATCACCTTGCTTCGTAGGCGCCTTTTTTATCGCGGGTATACTGTGTGTTTTCCGCGATGTACCTTCGAAGCAGTTCGTCCGTGAATAGTACTCTCCGACCCACGCGAAAATGTGGCATTCTCTTGCGGGCTAATTCGCGGTCAAGAGTCACGACCGATATTCCGAGCCGTTGTGCGGCCTCATGGCGATCGAAAGTGAGCTTTTCATAAACTTCGTCCATCGTTTTCTCCGTCAATCTCTCTCCGTCTCAGCATGTCTCCCATCTAAACAAAGTCCGCCATTCTGTTGCTACTAGCATCTTGAAAAAAATACTAGTAGGAGCGAATGAACATTTCGCTGAGAACAAACTTCAAGAAAGGTGTGGCTAAATTACCCGATTGGACAGCCTTTGTTTGGATTATTTGCCTTTTGGAGGGAATTCTCGGAAGGTTCGGGCTTTCCGCTCGCGAATTAGGGCTCTTGATTCGCGAACTTTTTGTTCTATGGTTTTTTCGTGGTAACCGTACTGAAGAGCTAAGTGCCGATACGCGAGTTGAGACGGGGGCGTTCGTAGTCAAATGCAGAAAATTTATATCCCGAAAATTCCGATTCAAGATATTCTTGCCAGCAATCTTCCCAGCCCTGCAAATCATTGTGATTGCATGAGTAGAAAGTCTTAAACTCCTTATAGTCATTCTTAATCGCTGTGTACGTGACTCGTAGCTCCTCGTAAATACCGCAGAGTGATTCGAAAACCTTCGGTGTTAGCCCTGCTCTTCTGTCGCTCATAACAGCTTTCCTGCAGACGTTGAATTCTCGATTAGTTGCGTCGAGATACTTTAAGAATTGAAAGTTCACTTTTGGAAACCGTTTTACGATGTTGTCTACGCGCTTATTCGGCATGAGACGGAGATTGTCGACCTCACTCTCCAACTCGCCATCCCGAAGCATCGGTTCCACAGACTTCCTGATATCGCTAATAATTGATTCTTCCGCTGCCTGACAAAATCCTTGATAAATTACCATTGGTAGATGGTTCAAGTATGTAAACGAAATACCGACCAACCTCCCATATATGACTCGCTCAACGTCATCGTCGTTTTCGATTCCGAAAAGCTGCATGGCATCTGGATCTGAAAGAAGCAACTCGAGGTCCCGTAACATTTCGTGAACAGTCTGTGTGAAGCCAAAGTGCAGCAAAGCCGTCGTCGTTAGAGATCGGAACTCAATACTAAGTACAATCGTGTCCCCTTCAATCCTATAGTGCGTTCGCCACCTCGTGCCTATTGGCAAGTCAATGGTCCGACCTTCGGGAATGCCCGCCGCGTGGAGTGCCTCAAGTGCGATTCTGTTGGACAGAGCTAACTGCCTCGTAAATGTTTCCAGTTCGTGAGCCGAGGGCGTAAATTCCTTGTCCGGTTTAGCGCTCAAAATTACCTCTCTATTGTAAGACCTCTTAATCACTTCAGTGCCGTTGTATCGAAGTCGACAGTAAATTGGTGAGATCTAACGATCAAAACGGTCGAATATTTCCCAATCAATGGTCAATATATCTTGGAAAAGTTGACGGGGCAACCTTTGTCAAGAACACCAATTTTTAGAGATCGCACTATGGGAGCGTACATTACAATGATGCGGTAACCAATAAATAAACGTGAGTCCTTGGTTAACGATCTTACTTATATGTCGACGGATCCGAAATACCAATTGCTGCGGGGGTTGTGGTTGTCTGCAGCCGGTTCTTTACCAAGAAGTTCTAAGGTGCCCAAACTTACGAAACGCTTTGGAAAGCTTCGTGTTGGAATTTCAAAACGACACGATGACAATCCAAGAATGAGGCGCGATGTCACAGAAATCAAGGCCGAGGGTGTGAGTAAAGGTGTGAGTAAATAAAAAAAGACACCCCGTTGAGTGCCTGTAAGTTGTTGATTCTATTGGAGCCGCCCATCGGAGTCGAACCGACGACCTTTCGATTACGAATCGAACGCTCTACCAACTGAGCTAGGGCGGCAAATTTGCTGTGTGCGGGCGTCGGAGACGAGAGAATCTGACGAGCCCGGTTCGACGAGGCCGAATTACAGAATATAAGGTTTTGGGGGGCGTTATGTCAAGGAACGGCAGTTTTTTGCCTATCCGGGTGAGTGGTTTCGGATACAACTTCTCGATCCGGAGTACGCGTTTGGATGCCGGACTACAACGCGGTTAAAGGACAAGGTTTCGGCGTATGATCTGAGGTCAAGAGTGCTGGCCGATGCGGTCACACGTCGTGCGGGTTCATCATGAATCCTGGCGCGATGACATGTAAATAATAAATCCGGATCACTTGGATTTCTCGATGGCTGATAGTAACATTTGCATTGATGAGAAAAACAGACGTTTCGGAGACAATAGTGAATAAGGATTTCGTTCTGCGGCTCGACAGGACGTTTGAACATGAATCAATGGCAGATGTGGCGAGACGCTTGGGGATTCCGCATGCTACAGTGCGAAATTACTATCAGGGTCGGCTGCCGGCACCGGAGGTTTTGATCAAGATCGCGAATGTAACGAACGTATCGCTCAACTGGCTTTTGACCGGCAAAGGCGAGATGTACGGCAATCAAAAACCTGCGGTCGGCCTCGGACGATTTATCGAGGACAAAGTGACCGAGATCGTCGACAAACGCCTTGCAGTACTCCGACTCGGAGGCGTGCAGGATCTCGGCAGCGTCGATGCCTTCGACGTTGAAGCGGCGATCGTCAGCAACGACGATCCGATCCGGGTGATGAACGATTGGTTCGCATTCGAGGGCCGCGAATCCGTGTCCGACTTTGGCGTGCTCTTTTTCAAGGGATGGGAGAGCTTTACGCGTGATGAAAAGATCGCCGCGGTTAACGATGCCAAGCGTATCGTCGACCGTTCGCTGCAAAATTAGTTTGCGGCAGCGTCCTATCAGTGATACAATAGTGCATACACGGTCACGGGCCGTCCTCCTATGCAACTTATTGTCGACAAGATCTCTCGACTCGGGATCGGCTGGAACGAACGGTCGCTGACCGAATACGATTTTTACTGCATTTGCAGGCGGTTCAAGATCGGCGTGACCGAGATGCCGTTGACCGTCAGCGGTTTCTACTACCGTGTGGCGGGCAAGGATTTTATTGCGGTCGACAGCCGGTTGTCGGGACCCAAAAAGCTGCTGGTTCTATTTCACGAACTCGCCCATTTTTTGCTCCACACACCGGATTCCGGTGCAACCGCCAATTTTCACGGCGTCGGCAGACGCAGCCGCAAAGAGATCGAGGCGGACGCATTTGCGCTTTGCTCGATAATTCCAAGATCACTGCTTGAATCATGTTCGATCGAAGAGTTGATCCATGACGGAATAGATCCCGACGCACTGCGTGAGCGCGTCGAGATCTATCGCCGATGCGGCATCTAACGTTACCTGACGAACGCATTCGGCACCGGCAGATCTCCGGTCTGGCCGAATTGCTGGATCAGTATGCCTGCCGTCGAACGGTTGACATACCAGTTTCCGTTCGCCGGTCTGAAAACGCCCGCATCGTCCTTGCCGTCACCATCGTAATCGGCCGGGACCGGCAGATCGCCGGCGGCACCGAACGGATAGGCGAAGTACGAAAAGTCCTCGCTTCGAAGTACGAACCAAAAACCGGTCGTTGGATTCCAGAAGGCGACATCGGCCCTGCCGTCGCCGGTGTAGTCCGCCGGAACTGCCATGTCCGTCGATTGGCCAAATTGCGTGGCAAAAACGCTGCCCGAGCTGCGGGCGATCCACCATTCGGCGCCGCCCGTTCCATTCGGCCGGAATACGCCGATGTCGGCTTTGCCGTCACCGTCAAAATCCTTGCCGATCGGCCTGTCACCGGACGCTCCGAACTGCAAGATCCCTGTGCCGCCGGTCGACTTGCTGATATACCATATCGCCGTCGAAGGCCTGAAGACTGTCGGATCGGCCCTGCCGTCGCCGTCGTAATCAGCCGGAACCGGAATGTCAGCGTTGCTGCCGAACGGAAATGCGTAGAACGAGAAATCTTCGCTGCGGAGGATATACCACTGTCCGGTCGAAGGCCGCCAAAAGGCGATATCAGACCTGCCGTCGCCGGTATAATCCTCGGCTACGATCGTGTCGGTCGCGACACCGAACTGTACCGCGGCATTGCCGCCGGTGCTCTTGAGCCACCACCATTCGGCTCCGAATGTGCCCGTCGGCCTAAAGATCGACAGATCCGACCACATATCTCCGTCCAGATCTGCCACCGTTTGCGAACCCGCACATTTGCCTAAAGCATCTGCGTTGTAGATCGCAGCGATCTCAGATTCAGAAAGCGGCCGGCCATAGATCGAGACTTCGTCGATCAATCCGTTGAAAGCACGGTTGCCGCCGACCCAATTTCCGATCCAAATTCTCTGAGTTCCGTCATATGGAATGTCGGCGGTCGTCGTTATCGTTCCGACGAGCGAACGGTTGAGATAGCCTCGCGTTACGCGGTTCGCATCGCGTGTGATGACGATATGCTGCCACGCGTCTGGCACGAGTTCGAAGAGAATGTTCGTTCCCGCGGGGAAATCGGCCGAGTACCATTGATAGGTGTTTCCGTTGTTGAGATTCTCGAGAACCCAGCTTCGCAGCGGCGACGAGACATGGTTGTTGTCGATGATGTTTGAATATTGGACCTGGCCATTTGTCGGCTTGACCCACATCTCGATCGAAAATACCTGCCGATCGAACCATGTTCCGACATCGACACCTTCATTGCCGCCGGTGAAATTAAAGGCGTTCTGCGTTTTTCCGGGACCAAAGGCAGTCGTACCCAGCAATGTTCCGTGGTGTGCCTTGCGGCGGTCGAGCGTGTTGCC
>CAZVDM010000093.1:0-13587 GCA_964625555.1 uncultured Chloracidobacterium sp. | reverse complement strand
GGCGGCTCGGGCGATCTGACGCCTTCGAACAACACATACATTAAGTCGTCAGCTGACCTTCAGGCCGGACGATTCGAAAACCGCAACGTCCACTACGGCATTCGCGAACACGCGATGGGCTCGCTGATGAACGGCATGGCCCTGTACGGCAGCATCATTCCGTTCGGCGGTACGTTTCAGACGTTTTCCGATTACATGCGTCCGGCCATTCGCCTCGCGGCGTTGTCGCAGATCCGGACGATATTTGTCTTCACGCATGACTCGATCGGACTCGGCGAAGACGGCCCGACACACCAGTCGGTCGAACACCTGGCCGCAATGCGCGCAATTCCGGGACTCGCCCTAATTCGACCGTGCGACGCCCACGAAACCCGCGAAGCCTGGCGTGCCGCCCTTAAACGCCAAAACGGTCCGACCGCATTCGGCCTCTCACGTCAAAAGGTCGCTCTCATCGACCGCAAAAAATACGCGGATGCTAAAGGCCTGCACAAAGGTGCCTACATTCTCGCCGAGGCAGAAACCAAAGGCGGAAAAGAAACGACGCCTAAACTGATCCTCATCGCCACCGGCTCGGAGGTCGGACTCGCAATGGAAGCTCGCGAAAAACTAAATGCCGATGGCACCCCAACCCGCGTCGTCTCGATGCCGTGCTGGGAATTTTTTGACGAGCAAACTGCCAAATACAAAGACGAAGTTCTGCCCGCGAAAGTGACCGCACGTCTCGCTATCGAGGCCGGCGTTTCACAGGGCTGGCATAAATACGTCGGCGACCGCGGCGACATACTTGGCGTTGACAAATTTGGTGCGTCAGCACCGGCCGAGGATGTGTTCCGTGATTACGGATTCACCGTTGCGAACGTGATCAAAAAGGCGAAGAATTTGATTCAATAGCCTTATTTCGAAAATGGACATCCGTTCACTAAGAACACCGTCATTGCTGCTTGATATCGATCGAGTACGAAGAAATGCCGTACGGATCAGCGATATCGCAACTCGCAACGACACACGCCTTCGTCCGCATATCAAGACGCACAAATGTATCGAGGTTGCGCGTATTCAAACAGCCGGACACAACGGTGCGATCACAGTTTCGACGCTGGCGGAGGCGAGAGATTTTTCGGCGAATGGTTTCGACGACATCACGTATGCCGTGCCGATAGAGCCCGGGAAATTTGCGGACGCGATCGAGGTATTGCGAAACGGTGTAATGCTTAATTTGCTTACGGACAGTACGGAGACCGCAAAACAGCTTGACGATGCTGCCGCCCGTGCAGGCATTAAATTCGATGTATTAGTAAAGATCGATTGCGGCACCCATCGCGTCGGCGTCGAGCCCCATACGGCCGAGGCGATCGATATCCCGCGACAGCTCGCCGATGCAAGAAACCTTCATTTTGCCGGGATCCTCACTCACGCGGGCCATTCGTATGACGTTAGAACCGTCGATGAGATAAAGAAAGTTGCTCGTCACGAGCGTGATGTGATGGTCGAGCTGGCGGAACGGCTCAGGGCGTTGAGCATCGATGTGCCGACCGTCAGCATCGGTTCGACTCCGACGATGTCGCTGATCGACGATCTTAGAGGTATCGACGAGATACGGCCGGGCAATTATATCTTTTATGACAATTTTCAGGCGACGCTCGGCAGCTGTTCGTTCGAAGATACGGCTTTGACGGTTCTGGCGTCGATCATACATCGCGACGCCTCAAGAAAAAAACTGGTGATAGATGCGGGCGGCATTGCGATGTCAAAAGATCGCGGACCTGTCGGCCTCGATCCGTCATGTGGCTACGGCCGCGTTCTTGATCTCGACGGAGTCGATACGGGAATGCGCCTGACTTCGCTGTCGCAGGAACACGGCGAGATCCAGGCCGAAGACGGCTTGATGATCGACAGCTACAAGATCGGCGACCGCGTTCGCATCCTTGCAAATCATAGCTGCATGACCGCCGCACAACATTCGCATTACAATGTTATCGAGAACGGCGAGATCGTCGATCGTTGGGAAATTCACAGAGGCTGGTAGATATGTTAAAAGAACATCTTGCAGAACAATTCACCGCTTGCTACGACAAAAACACCTGGTTTGTCGCTCTTAAGAACACACTCGAAGGCGTGACGGCGGACGAGGCTGTGTGGAAGCCCGTGATTTCCGACAACTCGATCTGGGAAACGGTCAGCCATTTGAACTATTACAATTTCGCGTATGTCGAACGGTTCAAGGGCGTTGATCACGAATACGATGTTGACGACAACGACGCGACGTTTGTCGCCGGCGAAGCAACGGAAGAGGCGTGGAAAACAGAGATCGCCAGACTCGACGCGATAATGACGGAATTCCGCGACCTCATAAAAAACGCCGCCGACAGCAAATTCGACGAGCCCGTTTCAGAAACAAATAAGGCGTCGTGGGCGACATTGATATCAAATATCAACGCTCACAACGCCTATCATGCCGGACAAATATTACTGCTAAGAAAGCTGCAAGGCAGCTGGGACCGCTCAAAAGGCGTCAGCTAACACCTTCTAATTGGTGCACTTAGAGTGTTCCCAGCTTACGAGTTTGTGGTTGGAATACGCGTCTTTCGATACGACCGCCTGAATTACCTTAGTCTTTCCTTCTTCGCTAATTTTCATGCAAATGCGATAAGTTGCGGCCATCAGATTCTTCTCGTCGCCCTTCTCTTCGCGTTTTAGGATCTCAACCAACTTGTGAGCGATGCCTGTATCTTCCGAGTGCTTTTTCACCGCAAAATCGGCCGCAAGGTCAACCCCGGCATAATACCCCTTTTCGACCGGCTTAAAATTGCCGCCGGCCCCTTCTGGCGACGAGTTCCCACAACCGTCGGTCCAACTGACCAATTTCAAATTGGAATACTGATCCATCGTTACGACCGTTTGAGCAAACGACGACTTTCCGCCGCCATTTAACTTTAAGCATAGCCGCACATTTCTGGCACCGAGCATAGCCTGTCCGTCCTCGGCTTTCATGACTTGAGCAACGGTGATGTTTGATTTCGTTTTGGCGGACTGTTTCTTTACCGCAAAGTCAGCCGCCATAACGATGAAGCCATCGTCATCCGGATCATTGATCGGCTTAAACCCGTCTCCGAAGGTCGCGGAAGTTGTTCCGCCACACCGCATATCGGTCCAGTTGACCAGCTTGAAATTAGAATACTGGTCCATTGTCACAATGGCTTGAGAGGAAAATGGTTTGCCGTTTACCTTCGTCGAAAGACAAAGCCTAAAATTTCGAGCACCCAGCTTCGGCTCCATATCTTCGGCCTGGACGACGGTGGCGGGCGCGATCTTCGTTTTGGTATCTGTTTCCCGTTGCTTTACCGCAAAATCGGCAGCCAACCCGACACCCGCATCATTATTAAAATCTGCGACAGGCTTATACTCCTTATCGCCCTTAAATCCTCCCTTTGGCGATGTGGTTCCACCGGCGGCCGCGTCGCCGCACGTCGATTTAGCCCAGAGCATCAGCTTATGGTTGGAATACTGGTCCACATGAACGACCGCCTGAGCAACCAACGGTTTGCCCGCTGCCGTGACGCTCAGGCACAGACGCAGATTTCTCGCGCCCAGCTTTGCATCACCGTCTTCGGCTTTGTCGATACTGTCTAGCGTGATCGTCGTCTTTGATCTAGTCGATTGCTCCTTCACAGCAAAATCAGCCGCAAGTCCAACTCCGGCATTGTTCGTATCGGCCGGCTTGTAGCCGCCCGGCTGGGCCGAAACGGCGGAGACTGAAATAAGGAATACCGCAAATGTGGAGAGTAATATTGAAGGAAGTGATGGTGTTTTCATATTTATCCTCAGATCTTAATTTCTCCCGATCTCGTTGTTGTTAAAGGGAACGAACGAGTCAAGCTGGTCGTGTTCATTGCCAGCTTGCCGGGGCCAAAGCCAGCGGTCGTTGATCAATTAACTCCCACCGGCCACGCCGCATTCTGATTCTTTCCAACTCGATAAACTGTAATTCCGCTTGAGGTCCTGATAAACGATCGTGCTGACCATAAATGGCTCGTCGCCCTCGACATTTACCAGCATACAAATTCGGTAGTTCATGCCCTGAACGACCTGACGTTCTGCTCTTAAGATCTCGACAACTTCGAACTCTGTTGCCATTTTCTTCGCCTGAGCCTTGACGGCAAAGTTTGCCGCCGAAACGACCTGGGCGTCCGAAATGGGGGCATTTCCAAATCCGCCGACAATTATCGGTTTTGTAACCGGTGCCGCTGCCGATTCACCACAGCTCGAATCGGCCCAGCTTGTAAGCTTTCGGTTGTTTTTCAGATCGACGTATACGACAGACTGAACATAGAACGTGTCGCTGCCGTCGGCGCTTACTTCCATACAGATCCGATAGTTCGAACCTTGTACGACCTGCCGTTCGGCCTTTACGATCTCCGCCAACTCGTATCCCTTCTCGGTCTTTTCCGATTGTGCCTGAATAGCAAAATCTGCCGCCGCGACCACCCCGGGATCTGTTTTGGCGACCACCTTGTAGCCGCCGACCATCTGCGCAAAGCTTGCCGAGGCAAACGTCAAAATTACTGCAAAAGCAGAAAGCATTAATGCTGAGAGATTGTTTGATTTCATTGTATTACCAGAGTTATTTAGTTTGACTAACTTCGTAATTCTGAGGTTAGAGCAAGTAACGTGTCAAACCGTTGCCTGCAATCGAAAAAACTTATAATAACCATAAATCATCGCTATGATCCGAATGAAAAACAAGACCTAGAATAATGCCCTGACAGCTCTGCGGAGCCTTCCAACGATGTCCGTTTCCGAAGGGGTCCCCGACGGCAAGATCACATTCGTATTGAAAACGATTATCGAGGCCTCGCGTTTTGACGGATCGAGATCGATGTAGCTCAAAAATCCATTCTGATCGCCGCCGTGGCCGTAATGTGTGCCGAGCGTTTTATCGATAAAGAATATCAGCCCGATGTCGGTCGTAAAGCCTTTGTTCCCATTCGCATCGGTGTCGACCGGCAGCTGTGCGATCCACATTTCTTCGAGCGACGAGCGTTTTAGTATGACATCATATATATCACGTTTTTTCGGATCTCCGACAAGAAAATTTACATATTTGATCATGTCGGGTAGGGGCGAATTGAGGCCGCTGTTCGATACCGTGATCCCGGTATTTGCGTCAAAACGCCCCTCGGTCCGCTTGCCGTTCTCGATGTAGTACGAGTGCGAACGGTGTTTAAGTAAGTGCGGCGGAGTCGTGTCGAAATAGCTGCGGTGCATCTCGAGCGGTTTCAAAATGTTCTTGTCGACATATACCTCGTAATCTTCGCCCGAGAGTTTCTCGACGATCTTCCCAAGAAAGATAATTCCGGGATTTGAATAGCTAAATTTACTGCCTGGTTTAAACCTCATCTCGGTATATGGAAACATCGCGACGAGCTGCGAATACTCCGTCGGCTCAAACGGTTCCCAGTCTTTTCCCGAGCCCCAGGGCCACGTTCCGCCGCGAAAACCAGCCGAATGCGTCAATAGATGTCGGATCGTGATCTCGTCCATCGATCCGAACGAATTCTGTACGGCACGCAGCTCGGGCAAATATTTCGTCACCGCGTCGTCGAGCTTTAACAGCCCGCGATCGCGCAATTGCATGATCGCGATGCCCGTGAACGGTTTTGTATTCGACGCCCAATGCCAGATCGTGTCCGCATCGACCGCTTGGTTTTTTGCCAGATTTGCTGAGCCGTATCGATAGTCGGCAACGACCTTGTTATCGCGTAGAAACACGAAACTGCTGCCGACTACGCCCGCCTGCTTCAGCTCCTGTTCGTAAAGCGTCTTGAACCTCTTAAGCTCGTCGCCGGTTGTCGTTGGTTGAGCGTTCATAGCGATTGCCGACATTACCAGCGTCAATGCCGCAAGAAAAAACGTGCGTCGGCGGTTCATCCGTTCACCTCATTAGCTTGATTTTATTGGACTGCAAACAGCATAATTACGAACGCAAAATATTACAAGAGCTATGTCGTGGTTTCATTTGATCTTCGGTATCGCGATGTTCATCGTGTTCGTCACGACGGGCAAATATATGCGCGTCGATTTTCCTGACAAAGACATAATTCCGCAGGAATTACGGCTGCTGATGCGGTCGCGGCATATATACATTCTATTCAACGCGCTCATACACCTGGCACTTGGTGTTTATCTAACAATGTGGCCGCAGTCTTGGAGGCGAACGCTGCAGTATCTCGGCTCTTTTATTCTGACGATCTCGGCCGTATTGCTTTTATGGGCCTTTATTGTTGAAACCTACCAACTCCAACATTTCTCCGATCTCAGTCGATACGGTATATACACATCACTCGCAGGTATCGGCTTGCATCTGATCGGCGGACTGACGGCGGAGAAATTGAACGCGGATCGGTCGGATTAGGCGGATTTTCACGGATCTGACCTGAAGAAATTTTCTTATCCGCGTAAATCTGCTAAATCTGCGCCATCCGCGTTCGAATCCGGTTTTGTTGTATTATTTATACGATGAGTGTTTACAACGAACTGAACGAGACCCAGCAATTTGCTTCGCGAGTGATCGCCGACCACGCGCGCTCCACCGCGTTTGCTATTGCCGACGGAATCCTGCCCGGCAACGAAGGCCGCAATTACGTCCTACGCAAGATAATGCGCCGCTCGATCTATCACGGCCGCGAGCATTTGGGTTTGAATGATCTGTTCTTTTACAAGGTCTGCGATTTCGTCGTCGGCGAGATGAAAGGTGCCTATCCCGAACTCGAGACCCAACGTGATTTTATTAGCAAAATGGTGCGCATCGAGGAAGAGCGGTTTGGCAACACTGTCACGGTCGGGCTCGGAAAGCTCAATGAACTTGGCATTTCCGCGAGAACGCCGAAGGATGACGAACTGTTCCTCTCGATCGGCAAGCTATATGACACATTCGGAACACCGCGCGATCTGATCCGGGTCTATCTCGAGGAAAAGGGCCTCGAATTTACGGAAGACGATTTCAACCAACGGTTCGACGCGGCACTGCAGGAACTACAGTCGCAAGGTGCCGTCGGGCATACCACGCGCAAATCGCAGCCTTCGCCGGTCTATGCCGAACTGCTCGACAAGGTCGGTGCGAACCAATTTCACGGCTACGATACGACGCACTTTACGGGTGCAATGGTCGTCGGAATACTCGACGGCGAAACACCGGTCGACGCTCTCGCCGAAGGCCAGCAAGGTAGCGTAATACTAGACCAAACTCCTTTTTATGCCGAGGCCGGCGGCCAGGTCGGCGATGTCGGAAAACTGATCGGTTCGGACGCGACGGCGACTGTCGCCGACACATATTCACCTGTTTCGGGACTCATAATTCATAAGGTCACGGTCGAAAATGGCTCGATCAAGATCGGCGACGAGGTGACCGCGACGGTCGATGCCGAAAAACGCGACGCGACCCGGCGAAATCATACGGCGACGCATCTCGTTCACGCGGCATTACGAGAGGTGCTGGGAACGCACGTCAAACAGGCCGGTTCCGTCGTCGGGCCTAGTGTTTTGCGGTTTGATTTTACGCATTACCAGCCGCTGACCGCGGCTGAGATCGCCGAGGTCGAAGATCTGGTCAATCGCGAGATCCTCAAAAACGACACCGTCAATACCAACGTCATGGAGATCGAGCAGGCGATGGCCGGCGGTGCGATGGCTTTGTTCGGTGAGAAATACGGCTCGGCGGTGCGGGTGCTAAGCGTTGGCGACGGCGTGTTTTCCAAGGAGTTGTGCGGCGGTACGCATGTTCGTGCGACCGGCGACATCGGCTCGTTCAAGATCACCGGCGACGAAGCGATCGCCTCGGGTGTCCGACGGATCCGCGCGATCACAGGCTTTGACGCTTTTAACCGATTCCGCGAGGACGAGAAATTGATCGACGCTTCGCTCGGCGCATTGAACACTCAACGCGACAACCTGCCGAATGCAATTGCACGTCTGCAGGAAGAACTCAAAAGAACGCGCAAGGAGATGGATGAGCTAAAACTCAAGATCGCTCTCGGTGGGCAGTCAGCGGCTGGCGGCGAGCAGTCGGCGGACGATGACGCTACGCGTGAGATAACCGGCGTCAAGATTCTGGCAAAGCAAGTAGACGGCCTCGACGCTGGCGGAACGCGTCAGCTATCCGACACCTTACTCGCTCGCCTAAAATCTGGCGTCGTCATCATCGGCCGCGCTGACGAAGGCAAGGTCGGCATCATCGTTCGAGTCTCGGATGACCTGACATCGAAGGTAAAAGCCGGCGACATCATCCGTGAGATCGCACCGATAGTCGGCGGCCGCGGCGGCGGCAAACCCGACATGGCCGAAGGCGGCGGCAACGAACCGGCCAAACTCGCCGAAGCCATCGAAGCCAGCTTCGCCGTCATTGAGCGAATGTTGTCAGAACCGCCTGCGTAAGCGGGCGGCCAGTATGTTGAGGAGTGGATTCGCCAAGTTGACCGCGCGCTTTCGCCAGGCAGTTCCGACAATTAGGCCGAAACCGTTTTACACTCTGTCGGCATTAACGACTCATGGACGTCAACTGTGTCAGCTGACGTTTTCTTCTTGTTATTCGCCGTCACCAGCATTACCGAAACGACGATCACACCAGCACCGATCAGCATCTGGGCGGTCATCGATTCGCCCGCGATCGCCCAACCGAGCAGGACGGCGACCACGGGATTGACGTAAGCATACGTCGAAACCGCCGAGGGCGAGGCATTTTGCATCAGCCAACTGTACGCCGTGTAGGCGACCAAGGCTCCGACAAAGATCAGATACGCAAGTGCGATCCAGGACACCGACGACACGGCCGCGTAATCGAACGTCTGCCATTCGCCAGTCACGGCGCTGACCACAAGCAAGATCGCCCCGCCGGCGAGCATCTGCATTCCGGCGGCGAGAATATTCGACTTAGCCGTCGGAGCCTTTGCCCCGTAGAGCGAGCCGAACGCCCACCCGATCGTCGCCAGCATCACCAAAACAATGCCCAACCACTGAAGGTCGCCCGTTGCTCCGCTTGCGTCGGGCCGACCGAGTATCAGCATCGCGACGCCGACAAATCCGATCAGTAATCCGAGTGCGACCTTGTAATTAGGTTTTCCGCGTCCCATGAACATCCACCCGAGCGTTACCATCCAAAACGGATTCGAGGCGATCAGCAGTGCCGTCATGCTTGACGAGATGTAATGTTCCGCCATCACGACCGCACCGTTTCCTACACCGAGAAGCAACGCTCCGACGATAAAGGCGGTTCGCCAATGTGCCGCTTTCGGCTTTTCGTATCCCGGCGAGAGTCTGGCGAACACATACAAAATGCCGCCGGCAACCAAAAATCTGACGGCTGCCATCAAGAAGGTCGGCATCGTTTCGATCGCATATTTGATCGCGAGATATGTCGAGCCCCAGATCAGATAGACCGCCGCAAATGCTGCGATCAGATAGATCAAATGCCGTTTTTCGTCTTGTGTCCTTACTTTGCTCATCACGCTAACCCCTTGTTTTTCAATTCTTTTTCGCCTTTCCCTCAAGCGCCAATGCGTTCGTTTCCTTGAATGTCTGGAGCACGACGATCGTCCGCGTACTCAGTACATTCGGTATCGGCTTGATCTTTTCGCGAAGCAGCCGGCCAAGTGCCTCGGTGTCCTTAGTGCGGATCTTGAGCAGATAGCTGTCCTCGCCCGCGACGTCATGAACCTCAAGAACCTCAGGTATCGCGACCAACGCTTCCTCGGCATCGCCCCCGCATTCGCTGGTCTTCACCGCGACGAAAACGGTCAACCCGAATTCGACCGCCCGAGGATCGATATCTGTTCTATATCCGCGAATGATGCCTCGGTCCTCGAGCTTTCTGATCCGTTCGAGCACTGCCGAAGCTGCCAGGCCGATCTGCCGTGCGATCTCGGCGTTCGAGATGCGGGCATCACTCTGCAAAATCGTCAGTATTTGTTCATCTGTGCCGTCAATCATTCGTTTTCAACCTCTCTTTGGAGAATAAACATCGGCAAATCGTTTGTCAAGCACTTTTTTGCATCCAAATGAACACTTCTAAATATCCAAGAACTTTCCGCTGTTTTGACTCGTTTAATTAAATGGTCAGTCGATGCTTGAAAAACGGGGCGGTGAATTTTTGTCACATTGGTTCCGTTCGCGGTGTTTTCAAATTACGGACAGGTGTCTGGTCTATTTATGCTCAGCGGCACTCACTTTGGGCGTTATGAGATCCGGTCGAAATTAGGAGAGGGCGGAATGGGAGAGGTCTATGCCGCCCACGACGCCGAACTTGACCGCAATGTAGCCATCAAGCTGCTGCCGAACGAATTTACTGATGATGCCGACCGGCGCAGCCGTTTTCGACAAGAAGCCCGCGTCGTTTCCGCGTTAAATCACCCCAACATAATCACGATCTACGAGGTCGGCGAAAACGAGCTCGGCAGCTTTCTGGCGACCGAATATGTCGAGGGCCGCACGCTTCGCGACGTCGCCAAAAGCGAATCCCTGACACTCAGTAAGATCCTGAGAATAATCGAACAGGCTGCCAACGCTCTGGTCGTCGCGCATGCCGCGAACATTGTTCATCGCGATATCAAACCCGAGAACATTATGGTCCGCAGCGATCTGATCGTGAAGGTCCTCGATTTTGGCCTTGCAAAACCGGGCGAATCTACGCTAAACGGTAACGGTAATGGGAATAAGACGATGCCCGGAACGGTCATGGGGAGCGCCCGTTATATGTCGCCGGAACAGGCACGCGGGTTAGAGGTCGACGAGCGGACCGACATCTGGAGCCTCGGCGTGGTGATCTACGAATTGCTGATGGGCCGCTCGCCGTTTGCCGGCGAAACGACGGCGGACACCCTGGCAAACGTCATCCACCGGGAACCCGAACCGATCGGCGAATTGTTGCCCAACGTGCCGATGGAGCTGCAGCGGATCCTCCGTAAGGCTCTGCAAAAAGATCGCGAAATGCGCTACCAGAGCATGAAAGATCTCGCCCTCGACATCAAAGATCTGCTCTATGAACTGGAACATGTGAACAGCGGCGAACGTGTTACGCACATCAGTTCATCGCCGAATTTCAGCGAGAATCCGACAATGATCCACACGACGACGAGTGCGAATCATCGGACAAATATGTCGATCGTGGCACACTCGCAGATCAGCGGAATTGCCGCCCCGCAGGAGCGTCTGAGTCTGCTTCGTGTGCTGTTGACGGTCTCGGGCGTGCTGGTGATCTCGGCACTGATAGCTGCCGGGGCCTACAGTTGGCTTGGAAAACCCGTTCAGATCGCAACGGGTGCTTTTGAAAAGACACAAATATCTCGGATCAACACCGACGGCAAGGTACAGCTGCCGGCTATCTCGCCCGATGGCAAGTACGTTGCGTATGTCAGCGGCGAGATCGGCAATCAAAGCCTGGTTGTCCGTCAGGTTGCGACTGACAGCATCGTTACGGTCGTTCCGCCGACCAATCTGAACTTCTCAGCCGTTACATTTTCGCCGACTGGCGATCATATCTATTATTGCCAGACCCGCAGTGATTTTTCGGTTAATACGCTGTATCAGGTGCCGACGCTCGGCGGCACGTCGAAAAAACTTATCGAGGATGTGGACAGCTCGGTTACGTTCTCGCCGGACGGCAAGCAGTTTGCGTTCATGCGGCACGTTTCGGCCGGCAATGACGACATAGTTTTTTCGGTCGATACCGCTTCGCTCGAGCTAACCGAGATAATGCACTCAAAGGACACAGGTTTTGATTTCTTTTCAAACCGGCTTGCCTGGTCGCCCGACGGCAAGGTCATCCTGATAGGAGCCGGCAAACGCGAGTCAGGTCTCGTCGGGAATATGGCAGTTGCCGAGATCTTGGTCGCTGGGAAGACATTTAAGGTAATAAATCAGGGACAGTTTTTTACGGTCGGTAATTTTGTCTGGCTAGCGGACGGTTCGGGCTTCATTTGTTCGGGACGTGAGGTGCAGACGAGTGCGGCACAGATCTGGCGAACTACTTATCCGGCGATCAAATTCGAACAAGTGACCAATGACTTTAACGACTACGCCGAGATCGGGCTCGCAAACGACGGCAAGACCATCGTGACGCTTAAGGGTGATACGATTTCGTCACTGTGGCGATATGCTCCCGCGTCGAAGTCAGTGGAACAGCTCACAGTCGACGGCCGGGAAATGTCCGGATTCAGCGGCCTCACCCAGGCTCCCAATGGAACGTTGCTGTTTACGCAAAAGAAGAACAAAGCCGGCGAAATATGGACTGCGGACAACGATGGCAAAAACGTCCGGCTCTGGCTCGAGGATCCGGGAGTTTCGGCTGCACCCGTTGCTTCGCCGGACGGCCGTTATGTAGTTTTCAATCGGCAAAAGGACAATCTCTCGCGGATCTGGCGGGCCGATGCCGACGGCAAGAATGCTGTCCAACTGACTGAAACGGACGCCCAATTCGCTGATTTCAATCCTCAGATCACTGCTGACGGCAGGATGGTCATCTTCCAGCGACAGGTTTCCGGTGATGACCGTGTCGTACTGATGCGCATCCCGATCGAGGGCGGTACGTCCGAGCTTTTTCACTCGAGCGAAACGTGGAGCATTTTTCAGCCGAGGATCTCGCCCGACGGCAAACGCATTGCATTCAGTACTTATGATCTGAAGACTTTCAAGAAAAAGCTGCAGATCGCAACTCTCGTCGGCGATCGATTTGGTGTGGTCGAGCGCGACCTCGAGTACAATCTGATCAATCAGTTCAAATGGGCTCCGGACAGCAAGTCGCTGACGATCTTAACGAGCCGCAGCGGCACGCCAAACGTATGGATCATGCCGATCGATGGCTCAGAACCGACTCCCATAACCGATTTCAAGGCCGGCCGGATCTTCAATTTCACTTGGGACCGAAATGGCAAAGGCCTCTTGCTTTCCCGTGGTAATACAAACAATGACCTCATCCTGATCCGCGACACAAGCCGCTCGGCGTCGTCGGATATCCTCACAAGCAAACCTGCTTCTCGCACAAGTCAGCGGCCTGCCTGATCTCGAATTTCACATTTTCTATTGCAATGCAGTTGCTGCCGATATAGGCTGTTTCTAAGAAAAATAGTCTATGAGTGCCGCAAAATCGATACCAACCTCAACCGATGAGATCGTCTCCTACAACCCTGCGACCGGAGCTGAGGTTGGCCTTGTCCGACAAGCCTCTGCTGAAGAGGTAAATGCTGCGGTCGAGTTTGGCCGTGCAGCATTTCAGTCGTGGAAAAAGACATCGTTCGCCGAACGCGCTGAAGTTATATTTAGGGCCCGCGAGGTGATCATTGCCGAGACGGACGAGATCGCTCGGCTCATCTCGGACGAGTCGGGAAAACCGGTAGCCGAGGCCATTTCGATGGAGATCGCTCCGGTGCTCGACCTGATGCAGTATTTCGCTCGTAAGACCGAAAAGCTCCTAAAACCGGCAAAGATCAATATCGGCCTCTACGCTCTGCTCGGCCGCTCGTCCAAAATTGTCTATCATCCTCTCGGCGTTGTCGGCATCATTCCGGCGTGGAACTATCCGTTTTCGATCCCACTCGGCGA
>CAZVDM010000092.1:0-13707 GCA_964625555.1 uncultured Chloracidobacterium sp. | reverse complement strand
ATCGCCGGCCCGAAAACGCTCGAACATATCGTCGACACCGTCCTCTATTTCGAAGGCGATCGCCATCACAATCATCGAATCATCCGAGCGACCAAAAACCGCTTCGGAGCCGCAAACGAGATCGGCGTTTTCGAAATGACCAACGCGGGCCTCGTTCCGGTCGGCAATCCGTCCGAATTATTCCTACAGGAACGCCCCGAGAACGCCACTGGCTCGGTCGTCACCGTCTGTATGGAAGGCACCCGGCCGATGCTCGTCGAGGTTCAGGCCTTGGTAAGCAGTACAAAATTCGGCACGGCACGGCGAATGACACAGGGATTCGATCACAATCGAGCTTCGCTCTTGATCGCGGTTCTTGAAAAACAGGTCGGCCTCCAACTTGCCGGTGATGACGTATTCATCAACATCGCCGGCGGCATGGAGATCGACGAACCCGCCGCCGACCTCGGCATCATCGCCGCTATCGCGTCCAGCTTTCGCAATTTCCAGGTCCCGCCCGAAACCGCCGTCTTCGGCGAGGTCGGCCTGACCGGAGAAGTAAGAGGCGTACTCCAAGCCCAAGCCCGTGCCCGCGAAGCTCAGGTCCTCGGATTCAAAAAACTGATACTGCCGGAGTCAAATAAGAAAGGTCTTGAAAAACTGTTGGGAATTCGCGTAGTTGGCGTCAAGAATCTTGAGCAGGCGATGGACGAACTATTTTAGCCGAAACAAAGACATTTTTAGGTCGTAATAGAAAGCCTATGAACATCAAAGAAATACTCATTGCAATTATTTTTTCAGTTGCCGTTGGCTCATCCGTTTCGCAGGCTCAGGTCAAAGACGAGCAGTCACTCAAGGCTCTTGTCAACCAATTTACCAACGCACAGACCACATATGACGCCAAGACGATCGACAGTGTACTTACGGCTGATTACATCGAGATCTCACCGGTCGGCGAGTTCGACCCGCGTGAAAAGGTATTGACTTTTTACGCGCCCGAGGCAAAGGCAGCGGCCGCAGGCGTCACGGCGACTGTCGAGGCTACCGAGTATTCGATCCGCAATTACGGCAAGTTTGCCGTCGTGATCGCTCGGTTAAATTACAAGATGACGACTTCCGGCAAAGAACTGCCGCCGCGAAGTATTCGTGTTACCTATGTGATGCGAAAGGAGAAAGACTCGTGGAAGATCGCTTCGGCGCAATACACCGGCATTCGCCCGCCGCAGCCGCCCAAGGCTCAGTAGACCGTTATTCCGGAGCCATTATGTGTTCGAGAATGCTGTCGCGTTTTTGGCGGATGTCGGTTACGCGCGGACTTGGTTGTTCGGCCACGAATGAGGGCGGCGTGTGAAACGGGTCGATCTGCAGCGGCACGCCCTCTTGGTCGAGTCGATGCGCAATGATGTTTGAGATCAGCTCTTGTTCAAATTGTGTAATTTCGATGAACCTGATCCCGATACCGGTGTGCTCAAATCGGTAAAGTGCCTTGCATGCCAGCGGCAGGTAGTTGCCGTTGGGCAGCGGTATCTCCATTCGAAACTCGTCGCCGTTATAGATATTTTCTTCCCAGCCCGTAAAACAACCACCGATACTGATCTGTTGAAGACGAGTCTCTTGCTTTTCGCCAAATTTGTTGTAGATCCACGCCGGTATATCGAGCGAAAACCGTATGTGTTGTCGTTGGCTGATGGACATTTTTTCAGAAGAACGCGGAACTAAGTATATAACCACATTTATCTTAACGATTTACTGTCGTTTGGCGCAATAGATATTCTCACACGCAAAAAGAACCGCCAAACCTTTAGCGGTCCTTTTGATCGATTTGGAGCGAAGATCAGTTATTCGCGGCTTCCGTCTTGGTGCAGTGCGTATCAAATGCTTCGATCAGCGACTGAGCGATGACCATCGGATTGCGGCCCTCGAGATCGCGGCGTTCGAACATCTGGACCAGTTTTCCGTCCTTAATAAAACCGATCGCCGGCGATGACGGCGGATAGCCCGTGAAATAATCGCGTGCCGTATCAGTAGCGTCGATATCGGCTCCGGCAAAGACCGTGATCGCACGATCGGGCTTGTTCTCCGAATTTTGCAGGGCCATCGCAATGCCCGGACGGACGCCGCCGGCCGCACAGCCGCAGACTGAATTGACGACGACCATCAATGTGCCCTCGGTATTTTCGATGGCATCCAAAACAGCCTCACTGGTTTTTGTTTCTTCGATCCCCAGCTGTGCGAGTTCAGCACGCATTCCGTAGATCATCATTTCTGGATATGGCATATATTTTATTCCTAGATCTATCTGAAATCTGAAATTTCAAATCTAATATTTCTTACTCCGAAAGCATCAGGCACAATACCTGACCTTTTTTTCAAGTATCAATTATTGGTTGAATTCAGTCAAGTTGTCTGCTCAACTAATAAAAGGGTTTGCCCTATTTTGGCTTATTTTCTACTATCTATTCAATGGCGTTCGAAATCGAGAAAAAGTACAAAATTGACAAGAAAATGCTTGTCGAATTGACGGCAAAACTAGGCGAGGTCGGAGCTGTGTTCGCGTACGAAACTTTCGAGGAGAATTATCTCCATCGCGGCGGCGTTCTGGATGAACGCGGGGCTGTGCTGCGGTTGCGGAAAACACCCGAAAAAACGGTCCTCACCTATAAGGAAAAGGTCGGCAGCCAGGCCGCATTCAAACACCAGATCGAACACGAGACCATCGTCCACGATGTTGAGGCTACCGAGGCGATCATCGAACGGCTCGGATACGTCCTTTCGGTCGTTTACGAAAAACACCGTAAGGCTTGGCACCTTGGCAATACCGAGGTTGTGCTGGACGAACTTCCGTTTGGCTATTACATGGAGATCGAAGGCTCTATCGAAGATATACTCGCCACGGAAAAGCTGCTCGGGATCGATCACCTCGAGAATGAATCACGAGGTTATCCGCGGCTGACTGCGAAATTCGGCAAACAAATGGGAACAGTAATGGAAGCCCGTTTCGAAAAGACGCAGACCGTTTAGGCCCCGATCTCTTGTCCGACAAACGACATCTGCGAGTCAAATCCGCCGCCAGTGCGAGCAGAATGCCTCTTGTAGGTGCCATCGCTCCGTAACGATCTCGAATTTATAACATCCCTCAAATAAGCTGCGAGAAGAGTATCTTTCAAATATGATCTGATCTCAGGATCGAGTATCGGCGTAAGAATCTCGACACGGCGGTCCATATTCCGGTGCATCAGGTCGGCACTGCCGATGAATATCTCGGGGTCGCCGTCGTTTGCGAACCAGAAAACACGGCTGTGCTCGAGGAATCGGCCGATCACCGATCGAACACGAATGTTTTCCGACAATCCCTTGATCCCCGGCCTCAGAGTACAGATACCCCGAACTATCAGATCGATCTCAACCCCGGCTTTTGATGCTTGGTAAAACTCGTTGATCAATTCGACATCAGTAATACTGTTCACCTTGATGACGATACTCGCGTCCTTTTTCGCCAGTTTGTTCTTTCTCTCTCGACGGATCAGCTCGATCAAACGCTGACGTAAATGAAGCGGAGCGACCAACAGTCGCTGATAATTATCTTGCTGAGAATAGCCGGTCAAGAAGTTGAATAGGTTCGACGCGTCAGCGGATATCTCTTCGTCGCAGGTCAAGATCCCGAGATCGGTGTAGATCCGCGACGTGAACGGATTGTAATTTCCCGTCGCGAGATGAACGTAGCGAACAAGCTTGTCCTTTTCGCGGCGTATGACGAGCAGGACCTTTGAATGCGTCTTGAGCGTACTGATGCCGTAGACAACATGAACGCCTTCGTTTTCAAGGCGGCGTGCCCACTCGATGTTGTTCTCTTCGTCAAATCGTGCCTTTAGCTCGACGAGCGCCGTTACCTGCTTTCCCAATCTGCTGGCACGGATCAGCGAACTGACTATAGGCGAGTCTTTTCCGGCACGATAAAGACATATTTTGATAGCCTGAACGTCGGGATCCTCGGCGGCCTCGGCAATGAAATCCGTCACGGCATTAAATGAGGTATATGGATGATGCAGTAAGATATCCTGCCGTTTGATCGCCTCGAAAATGTTCTTTTTGCCCTGAAACGCCGAAACCTGCATTGTATGGATCGGCTTGTCTTTGAGATCGGGCCGGTCGAGCGAATAAAGCTGCATCAGATCTGGGATATCGACAAAACCGTCGATCCGCTCGACATCTTCGTCCGTGAGCCCAATGCCCGCCGTGAGCATTTTGAGCATCTTTTCGGGCATCGTGGTCGACACTTCGAGGCGAACGGCGAAACGGTCGCGGCGGCGCTGCAGTTCGCGTTCGAGCGTCCGCATCAGATCTCCGGCCTCGTCCTCACGAAGCTCGATATCCGCATCACGCGTCACGCGAAACAGAAACGCCTCGCTGGTTTTCATGTTTGGGAACAACTCAGATACGTTGGCTGCAATGACCTCTTCGAGCAGCGCATACCGACCTTTCTTTTCATTGATCGGAATAAGCCTCGGCACCGACGGCGGCAATTTGATACGCCCAAAACGTTTTTGCTTGAATAAATATCGGAGATTCGGCTGAGTAAGAGCTCGATTCGGCTCGATGATCAATCCGAGATTCATGCTCAGATTTGAGATATATGGAAACGGATGACTCGAATCGACCGATTGCGGCGTAAGGATCGGAAAGAGGTTGTCGCGAAAATATTTGTCGAGCAGTTTCTTGTCCTTGGCAGTAAGCGAAGCGTAAGCATCGATCGTGATTCCGGCTTTTTCGAGGGCCGGAAAAACGACCTCGCCAAGGTACGAAACTTGACGTTTTAACATCGGTCGCAGCCGTTTATATATCTCTCTGACCTGCTCGCTGGCGGTCATACCGTCCGGCGACAATTCCCCGACGCCCTCGGCTATCTGCTCTTTTAGACCTGCAACGCGGATCATAAAAAATTCGTCCAGGTTGGTAGAGAAGATCGACAAAAATTTCAAACGCTCGAGCACCGGCAGCGTGTCGTCCGTCGCTTCATCAAGGACATGACGGTTGAATTCGAGCCAGCTGAGCTCCCGGTTGAACAGCGGATTGCCGTCAAATTCCGGCGCATTTTGGTTTGGTGATTCGGCCAATTGGGTCTCTTTTTGACTGTCCGTAGAAAGCGTCATAACAAGCGGCCTAAATTATAAAACAGCCGCATGCTATAACAAAGAAAATCGATGTTACATTTTTGTGTCGATATTCAAGGCAATATCCTTACCTTCGTCCAGACCGGAACGGCGTTGAATAGTTCGGTGATCTCTTCGTCTTTCAGCGCGACACAACCGTCGGTCCAATCATTGTCCGTGCCGCCGCCGTGAATGTATATCTCTCCGCCGAGCGCTGTTTTTTGCGGCGGCATCTCGCCGTTTGCCGTTGCTTCCGCTATCGCATCAGCTTCTTCGGACGTTATCAATTTGTTATCGATGCCGCGTTTTGCATCTTCCGGAGCCGGATAACTGATGCCGAGCGACAAATGAAAACGGCTCTCGGCGTTCTTGGTAAACACATAAAATTCGCCCTCAGGCGTCCGCCCGTCGCCCTCGACCTCCTTATCGCCAGTCGGCGCGAAACCGAGCACCATCTTATATTGCCTAACCAACCGCTTGCCGTCGAACAACTCAAGTCTCCGTTTCGATTTTTTGACAACGATCAGCGGTTCTTTGATATCTGAAATTTGAGATTTCAAATTTGAAATTTGTGTTTGCGACATAAGAGATGAGGTCAGAATCGCAAGAATAAGTATGATCCTGGTCGGTTTCATTAGAAATTACCGTTCGATCGAGATGATACGCGGTTCGTCGCCGTCGCCTACAATATTGACACGGATCCAGGGATTTGAAAACGAAAAAGTGCCCAGGCGGTCGGCCCATTCGATGATAGTCACGGCCTTTTCGTTTTCGACGATCTCGTCAAGTCCAACGGCCGCGGCCGCGTCCAACTTTCCATCGAGCCGCCAAAGATCAATATGATAAACGTCAAAACTTTGAGTCCTGTACAGATTCACAAGCGTGAAACTGGGACTTGTGACCTCGTCAACGTCAAAACCAAGGGCATCCATTATGCCCTTGGTGAGCAGTGTCTTACCGGCACCCAATCCGCCGAAAAGCAATATCACTTCGCCGGCTTTGAGGCTGCGGCCGATCGATTCACCAATGGCATAGGTTTCGTCCGGGGAGTAGGACGTGAATTCGCCCGTCATATAAGAGGAATTCCAATTTGGGTGAACCATGAATGTTTGTCCCAATAACCACGCTGATTGACGATCAGTCCGTCGCGAAACCTAAAGAAACCGCAGCCGCGGATCTCAAAGGATCTGCCGGTCGGCTCGATCTCGCCCAGCCTTCCGAGAAACGTACCGCCGCCGACCCATTCCCAGGCGGCCCAATCACCATCACCCAATAGGTTCTCGACCCGCGACCAGGCGTCAGGGAAAGCAGTGAAGAATTTGGCCGTGTCCTCAGCTATCTGTTCTCGGCCGACCACCGGTTCGCCCGCAGCGACTTGAAAATTAACTGCATCCTCAGCATAACAAGCGGCGACACGGTCCGCGTCACACGCCTGAAATGCTTCGATCCATTTCTGCAGAAGTTCTTTGGAATCACTCATTGGTCAAATTCTATTTTGGCATTCACTTCCGCAAAGACGTCCACCAAGCACTCCCTCACATCCGATGCCGTCATAACGCGTTTGCCGTACTTCTTTTCGGCAATATCGCCCGCGATCCCAGCAACATAAACGGCGGCAACGACCGTTTCGAAAATATCGATCTCAAACTTCACAGCCTGAGCAACAAACCCCGCAAGAATGCCCGCGAGAGTATCGCCATTCCCGGCTTTCCCAAGACCCGAGTTCCCCGTCGGATTAACAACAACGCGGCCGTCCGGTCCACCGATCAAAACGCGTTCGCCTTTGAGAACGAGAATGACGTTGTTTGTCGTCGCAAATTCGCGAACGGCGGCAACGCGGTCCTTGATTGCGTCTTTGTCGTCCGTTCCCAAAAGTCTTAGAAACTCGCCCTCGTGCGGCGTCAGGATCAGGTCAGAACCACCTGCGGTAGCGGGTGGTTGAACGCTGTCTGTCGTCAACCCGTGAAAGAACCACAACGCCCCCGCATCGACGATCACAGGCGTAGTCCGCTCCTCCACGATCTTGCGGAACATAGCCTCATTCGCCGAGTCATTCGCATCTAGCCCACAGCCGATCAGCACCGCATCAGCCGCGAAGTCAACTTTACCGCCATCATCAAACGGCCGAACGATCAGATCAGGCAAAGCCCTCGCCGCAACCTCACTCCGTATCGCCGCCGGAACCGCCAAAGTCACAAGCCCAACCCCCGACCGCATCGCCGCATTCCCAGCCAAAACCGCCGCCCCGGAATAATCTTCACTCCCGGCGATTACGAGTGCGTGGCCGCGTTTGTTCTTATACGAATGATCTGAAAACATCGAATCGCCGAGCCAAGTCAAGGCGTCGTTTGCCTCTGCAAGATAGGTTTGGGTGGGCTGGCAATCGACCAATTCCATTGGCGATCCGATCTCAGCGATAATTAACTCCTTGGAATATGACGATGCAGGAGGCAGAACGTTTGCCAATTTCGGAGCCGTGAACGTCACCGTCAAATCTGACCAAAAATTTTCCCCCAACACGTTGCCGGAGTCGGCATTAAGCCCCGAAGGAATGTCCACAGACACTCTTATCCGACCATAGTTGAAAAACGCTATCTGAGTATCATTCAGAATATTGATATCGTGAAGCACATTCGCCATCCAACCTTCAATCGGTCGAGTTAATCCCGTTCCAAACAACGCATCGACCACAACGTTCCAATCCTGATTCGAAGTCCCGACATATGCGTCCCAATCTTCACGTGAGCCGATCTCTTTAAGATCACCAAATTCAAATGACAAGTCACCGTCATCGAGTTCAACTTTTCCTCCGGAAAAAATCTTAAAATTCGTACGAGCATCCCCTGCTGTCTCAACTATTTTGCCGAACGAGATTATTTCGACAAATGCCCCTTCCATGCCTAGTATCCTCGCCAAAGCCGCGCCATCGCCGCCGTTGTTGCCTTTGCCGCAGAGGATCAGGATCGATTTGCCTTTGACCGAGCCGCCGAGTTTTTCAGTGATGACACGTGCAACGGCGTGGGCGGCGTTTTCCATCAGGAGGATCGACGGAATACCGTACCGCTCGGTCGTCAGACGATCGACGGTGCTCATTTGCTCGGCTGTCAGGACTTTTTGCATCTGCTTCTAATCTAGCATAAGAGGATTTAGCCACGAATTACACGAACGGCACGAATAAAGAAGTTTTGATCCGGCCATCTGTTACTAAAAAGCGGTAAACACATCGTGAGAAGGAGCCGAGCGGCGGCGATACAGGCTCATTTCTTATTCGTGACATTCGTGTAATTCGTGGCAAAAAACCTCCCCCGAAAAAAAGTTGAAAAAAGTGCTTGACTCTGTAGTCGAGTACAGGCTCTACACTAGTTTTGTCGGGAAAAGCCGGCAATATTTTTAATAAAAAAGAGGAATGATAAAAATGAAAAACAATAACCAGATCGCAACCGAAACCAACATCCGAAACGCATCCGAATCCGTCTGCGAAGGCGCCTGTGCCTGTTGCACCTGCTCCGCCGGACAATGCACCTGCGGTACGAACTGCAAATGCTGCAGCTGCGTTGACTGCCAGTGCGGTTGATCTCGGGCTGGATGTTTCAGCTTTATTCTGTTATTTAGTTGTTAAGCATGGCTTGACGCACGCTCTCGCGGTTGGCCGGGCGACCGCGAGACATAATTTATCAAGTTCTTATGGGACGAGCATTTAGCTACATAGACAGATACGAAGAATCGCATGACCCCTCGCTCATGAAGATCGGCGAGGTATCTAAAAAGTCCGGTGTCGGGATCGAAGCTCTTCGATTCTATGAGAAGAGCGGCTTACTTGACCGGCCCGAGCGTACGTACAGCGGCTATCGGCTTTACGCCTCCGGCGTTCTGGATCGGATCGCGTTCATCAAGCAAGCTCAGCTCCTCGGATTTTCTTTGGATGAGATCCGACAGCTCATCGGTCAAAAGAAAAAGGGCGAAAGTCCGTGTCTCGAGGCCCGAGATATCATTCGCCGGCGATTAAGTGATTTAAATGCAAAGATCGACCAACTCCTCAAACACCGCGACGAGGTCACCGAAGCCCTGAAAGAATGGGATCAAAAAGAACGTGTGGACGGTCACGTCTGCGGCCTGATCGAAGCCTCGCACATCGAAACCGACCTCGGCAAAAAGCGGCTATAGCTCCAACAACTGACTCTCGGATAGCCCGAAACATCCGTCGCCCGTACCTGAGCCCTTACTCACGTGCGGGCTACTGACTCAGCCGAAAAAAACCGCATTGTCTCGCTGACAATGCGGCTAAAGGTTTGATTTGGAGATTTGTGAATAGACTTCGGGCGTCGTCACCGTGGAAAAATGTTTGCCACTGTGCTTGTTACACGCTTTGCTTCCGTTCACTTAATAAAAAGGTCTATTCGACTCTGACTTCCACAAAATTGGTGATCCCGGCTGGATTCGAACCAGCGACCTTCCACTTAGGAGGCGGACGCTCTATCCAACTGAGCTACGGGACCTTCTTGTCGGAACCACCTGCGTTAGCGGGTGGCGTGAACATGAGTTTGAGTCGTCGTCGTTTGATGCTCCAAAGATGGGACATCTTGGACGTTCTGGCCGCCCGCTTACGCGAGGCGGTTCTGACTAATCATCATATTTTATCAGCGACCTCACGTCATAGCCGTCAAATTTGGCACGTCCGCCGAGGAAATTCAATTCAACGACGAACAACAATCCTGCAACGGTACCGCCAACGCTTTCGACCAGATCGCAGACCGCACGTGCGGTGCCGCCGGTGGCGAGCAGATCATCGACGATCAAAACGCGATGGCCTTCGCCGACGGCGTCCTTGTGCATCTCGAGCGTGTCCTGGCCGTATTCGAGGTCGTATGAGATGGCGACCTTTTCGGCCGGCAGTTTTTTCGGCTTACGAACCGGAACAAAGCCAGTGCCGAGCTGATATGCGAGCGGTGTCGCGAATATGAAGCCACGCGATTCAACTCCGATTATCGTGTCGATAGACATCCCGCGGCACTCCTCGGTCAATGCATCGATGGTTCCTTCGAGACCTTCAGGGTCTTTGAGCAGCGTAGTGATATCGTAAAAGTTAATGCCCGGTTTCGGGAAATCGGGCACTTCGCGAATGAGTTTTCTCAGATTTTCCATTTATTTGTTCGTTACCGTTCGATCCTAAACGCCGAGTAAGCTCCGCTCAGCTCCAATACCAACTCTTCGATCTCGCCTACCCTAGAATGTGTTGGGCCGGCCGCCAGATCTAGTCGAAATGCATTTACCGCCGACTCGCTCCCCTCGATCAATGCTTCCACGCGTCCATCGGGCAAATTCCTGACATAGCCGCGGATCTGATGGCGTGCAGCAGCACGCTGAGCAAAGAAACGGTAGCCAACGCCCTGAACTTCGCCGCTAATTATGAACTTACGTGCGATCATCCGAGAGCGTCAAGGCACTCCATCAGCGGACGCTGGCGGCAGGTGTAAACCGGCATTCCACGCACTGTATATCTGCTCGCAGCCGTTTGTCTCAGTTCCTCGGCGAGTGCCAAAAAATCACGCGGCTCGTCCGTTTCGAAAGAGATCAGATATTCCTGATCGCTGAAACCGAACGCATGCGTCATATGAATGCGAATATTCGGAAATTTCTTGCCGACCATGAAATTCTCTTCGATCATGGCTTCGCGTTCTGCTGCCGGCATATCAAGCCAATCTTTATGCTTTGCACACGGATAAACGAAATGATACTTTGCCGCACCCGCAAGAACTCTCGTTCTGTCGTAGCTCTCATTGCCAACAAACATCATCCGCTTGGTCGTAGAAAGGTAGTTATCCGTCATTTCGAGATAGCTCCCGAGATTGGTCCGGTATAGGCTCGCTGTCATTTCCTGGACCAGATCGAGCGATGTGCCGATCCTCCAAAACATCAGATCTGCCTTCGAATCAAAACCTACCAGTGAGTAGCTAAATAGTAAAAACTCTTCGCGAAACCGGTCAAAAACACTCTGGAATTCGCTCTTATATACTCGACGGGTATCAACATTCAGCTTGCGCCATTCCGGGTTGACCCTAAAGAACATAAAGTTGACAAACTGTTTTTCGATCGCCGGAAACTCAGTGATCTCGCCGGGTTCCGGCACCAGCCGCAGGCTGCTCTCATTTTGCTCTTTTTGAAAATTGACTACTTCCATATGGGTGAATTCGGTTTCGGAGTCAACGTATTCGCTCGGTCTTTCAAGCGATTATTGTGTCAAGTTTCGCACGCAAAGTCCAAAACTGAAGTTCTAAACTTGAGGCAAACACTCATTTACAAACGCATCAATAAATGTCAGAATTGCTGCAATGTTCCGCCTCTTCACATTGCTTCTTTTGCTTGCCACGATCTTCGGCACGGCGGAGGCTCAGCAGCGTCCGCTGATCACGGACGATATCGATATCACGCCGGCCGGCTCGATCGAGATCGGAGCGGGTGTCGATTTTCTGCAAAATGCGAAGTTTCCGCTTTCGGGCATCAAAGGCGACCTGACTCGTCTCGGCGATATACGTGTAAGGACCGGCCTTGCCCCGAATGTCGAGATGCAGATCGAGGGAGTGCTCCAGAATTTTGTAGCGATAAACTCACAGACGGTCTCCCCCATACCGCTTTCGGTGACCGGAAATTCGACAAACGATTTTGACGATTTCATCGTTTCGGCCAAGATCAAACTCCGAAGCGAGACCAAGAACCTGCCCGCTATCGGACTCAAATTTGGATTTCAGTTGCCGAACAGTGATCAAGCTCGGGGAATAGGGACCAATCAGATCAGTGTCTTCAGCAAAGTGATCGTCCAGAAGAAATTTGGCAGCGTACTAAACCGCACGTCAAAATTTAACCTGTTCGGAAATATCGGACTCGGAATAATGACTGCCCCGCTGGCTGCATTTTCGCAGAACGATGTTATTTTGTACGGCATCGCGGGCATCTATCGAGTCAACGGGCGGATCAATGTGGTCAGCGAGATAAATGGCCGTCAAAATATTCGCAGCGGAGCCGCCCCGATAGGAACCGAGAGTGTCGGACAGTTTCGAGTTGGGACGCAGATCAAAGCGTCCGGATTGCGATTCGATGCGGCAGCTGCATTCGGCCTAACAAAATATAGTCCGCGAACCGGCGTTATTTTCGGCGTGACCTACCAGTCTCCAACCATCTTCACTCCTGCTCGCTGATCACCAAGTTAATTGTTCAGATATTTATCGGTGAGTTTCCCTTGCCCAATTTCGGTGCGGTTCTAATCGCCTCAGTCACGAATGCCTTTGCCTTTTGAACGGATTCGATCAGATCTAAGCCCAACGCGAGATTCGCCGCTATCGCTGCCGAAAGCGTGCAGCCGGTGCCGTGTGTCGAGGTTGTTTCGATGTATTCTGACTCAAACAATTCTAGCCTTCCGCCGATGAAAAGAAAGTCGGTTGCAAGTTTTCCACCGCTAACGCCCTCTCCTTCGAACGCATGTCCGCCCTTGATCAGCACATTTCCGGCACCCATCGACTGTATTTTGCGAGCGGCGGTGTGGATGTCGGCGACCGAATTAATCGTCATTTCGGCGATCCGTTCGGCCTCAGGAAGATTAGGAGTGACCAGGTCCGCGATCGGAAATAGCCCGGCGATCAAAGCACGTAGAGCTTCATCACTGATCAAGTCAAATCCTGATGTCGACCGAACGACCGGATCGACGATCACGTTTTTGAGATCTCCGATAGTAACGAGTTTTGCGGTCTCTGCGATTATCTCTGGCGTCGGAAGCATGCCGGTCTTTACGGCATCGACGTCGTAATCATCAAGTACCGGCTGTACCTGTCCGCGAAGCGTCGCCGCAGACTGGTGTTCCGCACCAAACACACCCTGCGTATTTTGAAAAGTCAGCGAGGTCACAGCTGCGGTGGGAAAGCAGCCAAATGCGCGAAACGTCTTGATATCGGCAATTATCCCTGCGCCTCCCGAAGGATCAAGGCCGGCGATCGACAGACAGACTTTTGGAATTTCGGACATGGTCTTCAACTATTGATCTGACTCAAGATCTCACGCATCGAAACCGGATCATTGAGCGAACGAATTGCGGCAAAACCGGTCGCTCCGGCACCGATCACACTTTGAAAGTTCGAATTGTCGATACCTCCGAGAGCGAGCACCGGAAACGAGCCGGCACTTGTGCAGATACTGCGGAGCTTTTCAACTCCGATCGGATGCTCCTTATCCGGTGTCGCAAATACCGGCCCGAGAACGGCAAAGTCGGCTCCGCCGCCGGCTGCGTACTCCACATCCGCTTTGGAGTGTGCCGAAAATCCAATCAACATCTCTTTACCAAATGCCTTTCTGACGATCGCTGCCCGGAGCGATATCGACGTCAAATGGACGCCGTCGGCTCCGACCGCTGCTGCAATGTCGGCACGGTCGTTTATCAGCAGCCGCGTTTCGCTGTAACGAGTGACGGCAGCAATTTCTAACGCCAGTTCATACAGGTTTTTAGCGGAAAGCCGTTTTTCTCGAAGCTGAATAAGCTTGACGCCGGCTTCCACGGCCGACCTTACCGTCGCGATCAGATCACGACTCGAAT
>CAZVDM010000091.1:0-13808 GCA_964625555.1 uncultured Chloracidobacterium sp. | reverse complement strand
GGTGCGATCTTGATCGCGTGTGCGATCGCATGCGACGATTCGAGCGCGGGAATAATGCCTTCGGTCTCAGAAAGCGTTTTGAACGCTGCGAGGGCTTCGTCGTCGTTTGCTGATGCGTACTCGACACGACCTAGGTCGTGCAGATATGCATGTTCCGGCCCGATCGAAGCATAATCGAGGCCTGCGGAGACGGAATGCGTTAGTGCGATCTGCCCATCGTCGTCCTGAAGCAAATAGCTCTTTGTGCCTTGCAGAACGCCGATGTTCCCGCCGGTCATAAATCTTGCGGCATGGTCACCGAGCATGTTTCCGCGGCCGCCGGCCTCGACGCCGATCATTCGGACATCGTCATTTAGGAAAGGGTGGAACAGCCCGATCGAATTCGAACCGCCGCCGACGCAGGCGACCAGCACATCCGGCAATCGGCCTTCTTTCTCGACAATCTGCTCACGAGCCTCGCGTCCAATGATCGACTGAAAATCGCGAACCATCAGCGGATAGGGATGCGGCCCCAAAGCAGAGCCGAGCAGGTAATACGTCGTATCGACATTCGACACCCAATCGCGAAGAGCCTCATTTATCGCGTCTTTGAGCGTACATGAACCGGAATCAACACCGCGAACCTCAGCCCCGAGCAAACCCATTCGAAAAACGTTGACTTCCTGCCGACGCATATCTTCGGTACCCATATAGACGACACACTCGAGGCCGAACAGAGCACAAACCGTTGCCGTCGCCACGCCGTGCTGTCCGGCCCCGGTCTCGGCAATGATACGTTTTTTGCCCATTTGTCGGGCGAGCAGGATCTGGCCGATACAGTTGTTTATCTTATGGGCACCGGTGTGGTTAAGGTCCTCGCGCTTGAGGTAGATCTTCGCACCGCCGAGCGTTTCCGAAAGCCGTTTTGCGTAATACAACGCACTAGGACGACCGACGTAATTCTCAAGGAGATCATGAAACTCAGCCTGAAACACCGCATCATCGCGGACGCCGTAATACGCCTCCGTCAGCTCATCGAGCGGTGCAACCAGCGTTTCAGGCACAAAACGCCCGCCGTATTCGCCCCAATAGCCTTTCTCATTTGGCTCGTAGTTCATAATGCTTTCTTCGCTGCCTTGATGAATGCCGTAACTTTTGCCGTGTCCTTCTTTCCGGGGGACGATTCGACTCCGCTGGCCACGTCGACCGCGAAAGGCCGCACTTCATTGATCGCGTCGGCGACGTTTTCGGGTGTTAGGCCGCCGGCGAGATAGACTTTGTCAACTATTTCCGAAACCTTCCGTGCGATCGACCAGTCAAACGTCTTTCCCGTTCCGCCGCGTTCGTTTTCCGAATAAGCATCCAACAATATCGCGTCCACCTTGTATTTCAATGCGTCCAACGGCTCAAAATCCGGCCCGATCCTGACGGCCTTAATGATCGTGGCATCGGACTCAAGCCGAAGCTGCTCAATGAATTCAGGGCTTTCTTCGCCGTGCAGCTGAATTGAGTCCAAGGCAACTGCATCTTCGATCGATACTATTTCCTCGACCGTAGCATTCACAAAAACGCCGACCTTCTCTACACGCATCGCCATTTGCTCGCCTATGGAAGCGGCATTCTCTGGTGAAATATATCGCTTGCTGCATTTATAAAAATTGAATCCGATCGCGTCCGCTCCACTGTCGATCGCATGCAGAGCGTCTTCAGGATTCGTTATTCCGCAGATCTTGACCCGTAACGTTTCCGATTTAGAATGCCCTGAATGGCCGCTGGCTGACTCTCGCTTTTCATCCTTTAACCGCGTTACGAGATACCAAACGATAAAAAGATTCAGGATCAGGATCGCGACACGAACCCATGTAAATTTTTCGTAGATCTCATAGATCTCAAGCGGTATCAGCAAACCTGTCGCGATCGCAGTCAGAAATTCGGCCCAGCGTTTTTGGAGCCAGAGCCCGACGCCTTCGGTAAAGAGAAGTGCGGAATATCCGAACGCTACGCCGCTCATCTGCATAAGCTGCGCGTTGCCGACGCCCTGCAATTTTTCAAGTGCAGAGTGGACGTATTTGTTGGCTAGATCGATGCCGTGCCGCGTGACAAAATCCGTCGCCCAAGCCTCGACATCGCGGCCGAGCAAGGTCAGCAGTTTTACGCCGACAACGACCAGGATCACACCTTTGACGAACTTCATTACCGAGATGAAATGGATCGTCCAGGTGCGTTCCCGCGGCGTCTGATCTTTATATCTTAAATGCGGCTTGTTCAAACCCAATCTCCCAATAATGCTGCCGGATCGCCGGTCCTCATCAGCGTTTCTCCGATCAAGAATCCGTCATAGCCTAGTGACTTGAGCTCGTCAATTTCATCGATCGTAGAAATTCCGCTCTCAGCGATCATCAAGGCTCCCGGCGGACGAAATGGTATCAATTCCCGCGAGAATTCAAGCGAAACATCGAGCGTTTGCAAGTTTCGATTGTTGACGCCGATGATCTTTGCACCGATCCGTGCAGCGGTCTCGAGCTCGAACGGAGTATGCACCTCGACGATCGCGTCCATCTCGAGATCGTCGGTGATCAGATCAAAAAGCTCGGATAGCTGCGGCTCTTCAAGTGCGGCGACGATCAGCAGCATTGCATCCGCGCCAGCTGCGGCCGATTCGAATACCTGGAATTCGTCCACAATAAAGTCTTTTCGAAGAATCGGCAGATCGACAGCTTCGCGGACCGCAATAAGGTCGTCGAGCGAGCCTTTGAAAAAGTCTTCCTCGGTCAACACAGAAATCGCCGCCGCGCCGCCGTCAAGGTACTTCATTGCCAATTCTCCGACATTGATCACATCGTTTATCAGACCTTTTGATGGCGAAGCGCGTTTGATCTCGGCAATAATATTTGTTCGGTCGTTTCGGCCTAGGGCTTCGCTCAAACGCCGTCCGTCCGCCGTCGAACGCCTTTTATATGCGGCCGATCTTAGCCTGCTGATGTCGGTCTCAAGTTTCTGCTGCTCCAGCCGTACGAGTTTTGCAGCGACGATCTTGTCAAGAAAACCACTGCTCATTGCTGTCCTCCCGAGAGTTGTTTTAGTTTGGCAAGTGCCGAGCCGCTTCGCACACTTTCACTAGCAATATTATATGCGTCGGGCAAATTCGACGTTTTTCCGGCGACATAGATCGCCGCCGCGGCGTTGATCAATACAAGCTTCTCAGTATCAACTTGTTTCAATTCGTTTGAGAGCACGGCCCGGATCGTCGCTGCACTTTCGCTTGCCGTGCAGTTTGACGGGAAACCTTCGCCGGATGGTCCGACGCCAAAGTCCGATGCTGAAATATCGAACCTTAAGACGCTGCCATCATTGATCTCTGCCATGTTCGTCGTCCCGTCCAAAGCTATCTCATCGAGGCCGCCTTGCCCGTTTACGACCCACGAACGCCCCGAACCCAAACGGGTAAGCACGTTCGCCGTTTTCTCAACCAGCCTGTAATCCCAAACCCCGATGACATGATGCGGGGCAGACGCCGGATTGCACAGCGGGCCGAGATTGTTGAATATCGTCGGGCGTCCGACGGATCGGCGGGCGGCGGCCAGAGTCGGCGACAGCGAATGAAACCGCGGAGCGAACATGAAGCAAATATTATGTTCGTTAAGGTGAGCCTCGGCGATCGAAGGCTCTACATCGACGTCGATCCCAAGCACCGAAAGCACGTCCGAACTTCCCGACCTGCTCGTTGCCGCCCGGTTGCCGTGCTTTGCGACCTTTACGCCGGCGCCGGCGACGACAAATGCCGCTGCGGTCGACACATTGAACGATTTTGCTTCGCTGCCGCCGGTTCCGACGATATCAACAGTTGCTCCGTGGCCTGTTTCGATCCGTTTCATGCGTTTTCGCATTAACGATGCGAAATCGAAAAGCTCGTCCTCGGCGACGCCCTTTTCGTTCCAGGCCGCTAGCGTAAGAGCGAGCAGCATCTGGTCGCTGCTTCCGATCAGCGCGTCGAACAGCGTTTCGGCGGTGTCGGCTGCGACATCGCGGCCGTTAGCGAATTCTTCGATCTGGTGTCTGAGTAATTCGTCGTGCATTTATACAGTTCCGTTTTCCGCGATCTCGACCGCTCGCAGCAGCACTTTCGCTTTGTTGACCGTTTCCTCGAACTCCAGGGCCGGCACCGAATCAGCGACAATTCCGGCTCCGGCCTGGATCTTGGCGACACCGTTCTCGATCACAAGTGTGCGGATCGCGATGCAGGTGTCCATGTTTCTCGAGTAATCAAAATAGCCGACGGCACCCGCGTAAACGCCTCGCGGCGTTGGTTCGAGTTCACGTATTATTTCGATCGCACGGACCTTTGGAGCACCCGAAACCGTCCCGGCAGGGAAGCAGGCCGCGAGAGCGTCGAATCGATCAAGGCCCGTTCTTAGTTTCGCCGAAAGGGCACTGACCAGATGCTGTACGTGCGAATATTTTTCGACGCTCATTAGCGTATCCACCGTCACGCTGCCGTATTCGGCGACGCGTCCCAGATCATTCCGGCCCAGATCGACGAGCATCAGGTGTTCGGCGACCTCTTTCTTGTCCCGCCGCATCTCTTCGGCGAGTGCGTCGTCTTCGGCAACCGTTTTTCCTCGCGGCCGGGTTCCCGCGATCGGACGATATTCGAGCCGTTCGTCCTCGCAGCGAACCAGCATCTCAGGCGACGCGCCGACGATCGCTTTATCGTTGAATTGAAGCAAAAACATATACGGAGACGGATTGAGCGAGCGAACGGCACGATAGATCGCGACCGGCGAAGCGTTGGTCTCGCGCGTAAAGCATTGCGAGAGCACGACCTGATAACATTCGCCGGCGTTGATCATCTCCTTAATATCAGCAACGGCCGACTCGAAATCATCGCGTTTCCAGTTCGACGTAACATCGGTGTTGATGGTTCTGTTGCCGTTCGAGTGAACTTTCAGTTCGCCGTGTTCGAGCCTTTGTTTTATCGCATTGTTTCGTTCGTTTGCGGCCGCAAATAACGCCTTCGATTCGATCTCGCTACTCGCTTCGCGGCTGAATACGAGAGAGATTATCATTATGACCTGCTTTGCGTGGTCAAACGCAACGATCGATCGGTAAAACATGAACGCCGCAGCCGGTTCCGTCGAAACCTCGCCCTTCAGCGATGGCTCGAACCATTCTGAGCAATCGAAGCCGAGATAGCCGATCGCTCCGCCAATAAATGGCGGCAGTTCGCTGTCAGCGTCCGCTTTTAGGTCGCGGAAATGTTCTTTTAGCGGATCGAGCGAGCCTCTTACGGTCTCGACACTCTCAGGATCGGCTCCGATAAACGAATATCTCGCGAGGCTCTTTCCGCCTTCAACAGATTCGAGCAGGAAGGAATGCGTCGAATCTTCCGACAGCTTCAAGTACACCGCGAGCGGCGTCAGCAAATCGGCTGGCATCGTCGTGACGACGGGGACCACATTTGTTTCTTTTGTATTCAGCGTCTCGATCATTCGGATCTATCAATTGCCACTAGCTTTAGCTAGTGGACACGAATATAAACATATCTCGGCTTTAGCCGAACATCTACGAGCGGTTGGGCTAAAGCCCATCTTGTGTCTCGAAGCCAACCACTAGCTGAAGCTAGTGGCAATTTATGGTGCGAAAAATACAAAACGCCGCTCGTTCAATTTCGAGCGGCGTCAAAGTCTGTGTTCTAGCGGTCGATAGTTTCTTATCGAATACAAACACACGCCGACGCCGAAAACTGCCACCAACCTAAGTCAGTTCGCCATTTCGATGCATTGCGGATGTTTGTTTGAACAAAGTTCATTACAGTGTTTGTACCAGATGGCGAAACCGCGTGTCAACCTACATCTTCTCCGGCACCTCGATACCAAGCGTATCCAGCGCCGCCGTCAATGAACGCCGGGCAATATCGGCCGTGACGATCAATACGGCACGCTTAACATCGTTCTGTTCGATCAGGATCTTGTGGTTGTGATAGAACAGGTTAAAGGCCTTGGCGAGTTGAAACGTGTATTTAGCGAGTATTGCAGGCTCGTTCTGTTTTGCGGCCTGTTCGACCGTTTCTTCCAAACGCGCGGCGAGGACGACCATCGACCAGATGTCGGTGCCGGTTTCTGAGGTAAGCAGTTCGAGCGTTGAGCCCGTTTCGCTGATACGTTGGCGGCAATCTTCGAGTGTCTCGCTTTTCTCTTCGAGCTTTCGAAAGATCGAATTCGCTCGAACCGCAGAATATTGGACAAAACAACCAGTTTCGCCCTCGAAAGACAGAGCTTCTTTGAAATCAAACACAATGACCGTATTTCGGGTGAATTTGAGCAGGAAATAGCGCAATGCACCGACAGCCAACTGATGAGCGATGTGGCGTTTTGCTTCCTCGCTCGATTCGGCATGCCGCGATTCGACCTCGGCGAGAGCATTGGTTTCGAGACGGTCGATCAGGTCATCGGCCTTTACACCGAGGCCCTTGCGGCCGCTCATTTCGATGAACGGCTTTTTGCGGTCGTCGTCCGAAAGCTTGAATCCGAGTTCTTCGGCCGCGTCAGGCGACAAAGCGACCATTTCGTACGAGAGATGGATACTTGCCTTTTCGCCGCGTTCGGGAGAGATCGCCGCAACGCCCTTGCGGACGATGTCCTGCGGGTACGATTGCCGCGAATCGATAACGTTGTAGATCGTATCGCCGTGGCCGAATTCGGGCAGGCTGACAGCCTTCGTTCCGGCTTCGGCCGTGGTGATCCAAACATCCTGGCCGTTAGGGTAAGTGTGAAAATGTTTGTAGTTGAAATCAAGGCCAAGGATACCGAGTTTCCACATCTGATAGGCGATATCTTTGCCTGTGTAAGTAACTGTGCCGTTGGACCTTACGAGGATCTTGTCGTTCTCGTGGTCATCGGTACCGGTATGCTCTTCGAACGGCATGACCCAGCATCCGGCCTGTTTGCCTTCGGTCTCGTAACGGATCACACCGAGCTGTTTCATCTGCTCAAACGCGCGATCCCAAAAATGCAGATGAAGGATCTCAGATTCCCGCGGCAGCAGGTCGTATCGGATCGAGAGCCGTTCCATCGTATCGAGAATGCATTCGACGTTGCGTGTCGCGACAAAATCGGCAAGCTCGGCCGTCGCGTTTCCGCCCTCCTCGATCAGGTGAAGAACCTCCGCGCGTTTTTCCTTTAATCCCTCGTTGGTCTGATATTCGACGCCGACCTTGGTGTAAAGGTCCCAGCAATAATAATCGAAGGTCTTTCCGGCCGCCGTGAGTTCGGAATCTAAGGCCTTTATCGCGGTCAAGTCTTTGTTTTCGAGATATATAAACCCGACAACTACATCGGCGACCTGAACACCTGTATTATCGATATAATTCTGCACTTCAACGCGTTTTCCGGTCGCTTTCAGGATACGTTGAAACGTATCGCCAAGCACCGAATTGCGGACGTGGCCGATGTGTGCGGACTTGTTCGGGTTGACCGAGGTGTGTTCGACGCAAACCTTCAAGGCATCCGGTAAATGAGAGGCTCCGGAATTTGGTAACGGTTCGGCGGCAGCGTTCGCGGCCAAAAATCGCGAACGATCAAAAAAAACGTTTAGATACCCGGCTCCCGCCACCTCGACACTGCCAACGAGATCAACTTTCTCGAGCACCGATTTCAATGTTTCGGCTATTTCACGCGGATTTTTCTTTTCGCCGGTCGCTTGTTTGATCTGTTTGGCCAGTTCGAACGCAACAGGGAATGCGATGTCGCCGAGTTCGGTCTTCGGAGGAGTTTCGGCGGTAACGGACGCCAGTTCGACGTTAAATTGTTCGCTTGCGGTCGTTCGAACCGCCTCGCGAAGGATCTCTTGTATCTCGATCAGGGTCATATTGGATAAAATACCGTAATAAACAAAAGAGTAAGTATAGACTTTGTGCCGCTCTTTTGCCAAAAATGAAAGGTGGCAGCTCCCGCTGCGTTTTTTCCTTTTCGCCGTAAAACGGCTAGAATCGTATCTTTATGAGAACACTGTATTTTGATTGTTTTGCGGGTGCAAGCGGGAATATGATCCTCGGTGCTTTGGCGGGGCTTGGTCTGGACCGTGAAATACTTGTTCGAGAGCTCAGAAAACTCGATATTGCCGATTTTGATCTCGTATTTACCGACGTTGACCGCTCGGGCATATCGGCGACGCACTTGGACGTTAAGGTCCCGCACGAGCATGTTCACAGGCATTTGCATCATATCGAAGCGATAATCGGCAATTCGACCCTTGCGGAATCGGTCAAAGCGCGTGCGATGGCGATATTTACACGGCTTGCCGAGGCCGAAGGGAAAATTCACGGCATCGAGGTGAACAAGGTCCATTTTCACGAGGTCGGAGCCATGGACGCGATCATCGATGTTGTGGGATCGTGCATCGCGTTTGAAATGCTCGGAATAGAGCGGTTCGTGTGTTCGAAAATACACGTCGGCAGCGGTTTTGCTGAGATGGCCCACGGGAAATTTCCGGTTCCTCCGCCGGCTGTCGCCGAACTTTTGACCGGCGTTCCGATCTACTCGACCGAGATCGAAGGTGAATTGATAACTCCGACCGGTGCGGCGATAATATCAACATTGTGTTACAGTTACGGAACAATACCTGAGATGTCGGTTGAACGAACTGCATACGGTGCGGGCACACGGCAGTACGAGAAATTCCCGAACGTTTTAAGGCTTATCGTTGGTGAAAGCGAGAAGGGTCACAAAAGTCCAACGAACCACGAAAAGCTGACGATCATCGAAACCAATATCGACGACATGTCACCGCAAATACTCGGGTTTGTGATGGAACGCGCGTTTGAGCTCGGCGCTTTGGATTGCTGGTTCACGCCGATCCAGATGAAGAAAAACAGGCCCGCCACCATGATCTCGATCCTCTGCGAAGCTGATAAAAAGGACGTTTTGACGCGTTTGCTCTACACTGAGACAACGACTATCGGGGTTCGGATCAAACAGGTGAAGCGGGAATGCCTTGACCGTGAGATCGTATCAGTTTCGACGGAATTTGGGGATATTAGCGTAAAGCAAGCGCGTTTGGATGGAAAGATCGTCAATTCGATGCCCGAATACGACGATGTAAAACGTGCCGCGGTCGAACATGGCGTTCCGTTCAAGACCGTTCGCGAGGCTGTGCTTGCGAAACTTGCGGAAAAAGAGGCTTCGAACAAGGCAAATGCATAGGAATTTATGGCTAAGAAGATAAAAAAGAAAGTCGACCTTAAAAAGATCGCGGCCGGCGTGAGGCTGATGCTCGAGGGAATGGGCGAAGATCCCGACCGTGAGGGCCTGCAGAAAACGCCCGATCGTGTCGCCGATTTTTATGCCGAACTGACCGAGGGAATGTGGACCGACGCGAGCGAGCACATCGTGCCGCTGCCGGGCGATTCCCATGACGAAATGGTGATCGTCAAGGATATTTCGATCGCTTCGGTCTGCGAACACCATCTTGCACCGTTTACCGGAAAATGCCATATCGCCTATATTCCAATGGGCGGCCGCATTGTCGGCTTGTCAAAACTTGCCCGCATCGCCGAAGTTTTTGCTCGCCGACTGCAGGTACAGGAACGCCTGACCCAGCAGATCGCGCAAACGCTCTACGACAAACTCGAACCGCTCGGCGTGATGGTGGTAATCGAGGCCGAACATACGTGCATGACACTCCGCGGCGTGAAAAAACCGGGTGCGGTGACGATAACCTCCGCTGTTCTCGGTGGCTTTAGAAAAGATCCGCGAACTCGGGCCGAAGCAATGTCGCTTATTAAAGGATAGAGTACCCATGAAGAGAATAACTGTCTTATTTGTAATACTTACGTTCGTTGCGGCGTTCGCGTTTGCACAGGATCGCAGCGCCAGTTTTGACCCGAACAAGATGCGCGAGCGCGTCAAACGGCTTTCTGCCGACGATTTCGAAGGCCGCGGTCCCGGTACCGATGGCGGCAAACGTGCCGCGCAGTATATCGCCGATCAAATGAAAGCCATCGGTATCAAGCCGGCGAACGGAAAGAGCTATTTTCAAAACGTAAAGCTCGTCGGGGTAAAGGCCGACCCGAATACGAAACTCGAAGTATCAAAAGGTGCCGCAACGGCTTCGTACAAATTCGGCGACGAATTTGTAGCGACGACGAGTGCTCAGACGGCGGATGTTGCAGTTGACGCCGAGGTGGTTTTTGCCGGCTACGGCATCGACGCTCCGCTCTTCAACTGGAACGATTACAGCGGTTCGCCCGATGATTACAAGGGCAAGATCCTGATGATAATGGTCAACGATCCACCCGCGACCGATGCCGAACCAAACCTGTTCGGCGGCAAGGCCCTGACCTATTACGGCCGTTGGACGTACAAATTCGAAGAGGCCACCCGCCGGGGTGCCGCCGGGGTGATCCTTATCCATACGACCGAGTCCGCGGGTTACGGCTGGAATGTCGTACGCACGTCAAACGGCAACTGGCGGTACGAGATCGCTCGATCTGCCGGCGATCAAACGCCCTTTCTCAAGATCAAATCATGGATGACCGACGACGCGGCCGGACGAATTCTGAAACTCGCCGGGCTTAATATCGAACAGCTTCGAGCTAGTGCCGCTAAACGCGGGTTTAAGCCTGTCAATACAGGGCTCAAGGTCAATCTGAACCTGAAAAGCGAATTCAAGACGTTCGATTCGCCAAACGTCGTCGGCCGGCTTGACGGCAGCGACAGCAAATTGAAGAAAGAGTTCGTGATCTTCTCCGGACACTGGGATCATCTCGGCATCGGCGAAGCAGATGCAAATGGTGACAAGATCTACAACGGCGCCTACGACAATGCGTCCGGAATCGCCGCGATCCTGGGCATTGGCGATGTGATAGCCAAGCTGCCCAAGGCGGATCGTCCCAAACGTTCGATCATATTCTTTTTCCCGACCGCCGAAGAACAAGGATTGCTCGGGGCCGAGTATTTTGCCGCGAATCCGCTCGTTCCGCTCAGTAAGATCGCCGGAAATGTGAATATTGACGGCGTCAATTTTTTCGGAAAGACGCGTGATTTCGCCGCTCTTGGTTCCGAACGGTCAACGCTCGGAGTTATAGTGCAAAATGTCGCAGACGAGCGAAAAATGACGCTCGAGGGCGACATGCAGCCGCAGCAGGGCTTTTTCTTCCGTTCCGATCATTTTCCGTTCGCTAAGGTCGGTGTGCCGGCGATCTCGCTTCGTCACGGCGACGATTTCGTGACACCGCTGACCGGCGAAGCGTTGAATTTCTTCCGTAATTACAACGCCAAATACTACCATCAGCCGTCTGACCAGTATTACGATTGGTGGGACGCCGGCTCGATGGTCCAGAACGCCGAACTTGGTCTGGCGATAGGGTTGAAGCTTGCAAATTCGCCGACTGCGCCGCGTTACAAGGACAACGACGAGTTCTCGGCAGCGGATAAGAAGCGGTTTGCGAAATAGCAAAAGATCAAATGAGCAACACTTTCTACATCACCACGCCGATCTATTATGCCAACAGTCTGCCGCATCTCGGGCATCTGTACACGACGATCGTGGCGGATGCCGTAGCGCGTCATAAGCGGCAGCGTGGATTTGATACGTATTTCCTGACCGGAACGGACGAGCACGGCATCAATATCCAGCGCTCGGCCGAGAAGAATGGCCGTTCGAACCAAGAGCAGGTCGATTACATTTCGGGCGAACTTAAACGGATGTTCCACGATTTCGGCCTCGATGGTGAAAATGGCGGCTACGACATTTTCATGCGGACGACAGAGCCGTTCCATTACGAAGGTGTTCAGCATCTATGGCGTGAGATCGCCAAGAACAAAACGCCGAAAGGTAATGATGCGATCTACAAGGGCTTTTACGAGGGTTGGTTCTGTGCACCTTGTGCCGAATACAAGACGGAGGATCAGTATTTCGTCCCCGAGGGCTCGGAGACGCCGCACTGTCTGATCCACGAACGGCCGCTCGATAAGGTTTCGGAGGAAAGTTATTTTTTTCGGCTGTCGGACTATGACGAATTCCTGATCGATCTGATCGAAAAGAACGCGAATTTGGTGCGGCCCGAGGCGAGGCGAAATGAGGTTCTTTCGTTCGTCCGCGGCGGTTTGCAGGACCTTTCGATCAGCCGGCAGAAAAGCTCTGTATCGTGGGGCGTTCCGGTGCCTGAAGATGAGAATCACGTGATGTACGTATGGCTCGACGCGCTTTCCAATTACATCACCGCTCTCGGTTACGGCAACGCCGAAAAGGCGTCGGTCGGGTTTGAGAAATACTGGCAAAATGCGACGCATCTGGTCGGAAAAGACATCTTACGGTTTCATACTGTCTATTGGTTTTCGTTTCTCGCGGCGGCGGGTTTGCCTTTGCCAAAAACGGTTTATGCTCATGGAATGTGGCTCGATGCAGACGGGCGAAAGATGGGAAAGACGATCGGCAACGTGATCGAGGTCGATGTTCTGCACGAGCATTTTCAGGTCGATGCACTGCGATATTTCGTGCTGCGCGAGATGGTATTTGGGCAGGATGGGAAATTCGGCTACGAAAATCTGATCGAGCGTGCGAACGCGGATCTCGCCAGCGGCCTTGGCAACCTCGCGAGCCGCACATTTTCGATGATCACCAAATACCGCGAAGGCCTCGTCCCAAGCGGCAAGATCGCGGAGGAAAATTACTTGCAGGCACGCCGTGCCGGTATCGATCCGGACGGACAGGACCTCGTTTCGGTCATCGAACACGCGCGCGACGAATTTTTGCGGCGGTTTGATAATTTTGAGTTCAGCCAAGGACTCGAGACGATATGGACGATCATCGCCCGCGTTGACAAGCTCATCTCCGACTCAAAACCGTGGGAACTGATCAAAGACGACAAACAGGCAGAGACACTTAATGCCGTGCTTTATCGGGCCAGCGAAACGCTGCGATGGCTGTGCGTTCTGCTCTATCCGGTTATGCCCGAGTCGGCAAAAAATATCTACAGCCAGATCGGCCTCAGCGAAGACATCGCCACGCTCGATCCCGCACAACTCAAATGGGGCGAACTCGCCACTGGAACAAAGATCGGCGAAACGGTCGGCGTTTTTCCTAGAATTGATAAGAACAAAGTTATGAATGAAATTGCAGAGAAGGCAGAAGCCAGAAGCCAAGAGTCAGAACCGGGAGCGATAGCGACTGGGTCGCCCGTCGAGGTCGAGCAAGCAGAGCCGGAAGTCGATAACTTCATTACCATCGACGATTTTATCAAAGTCGATCTTCGCGTTGGCGAGATCAAGGTCGCCGAACGCATACCGAACGCCGACAAACTGCTCCGTTTTGAGATAGATCTAGGTGAACCCGAGCACCGCCAGATCCTCGCCGGACTCGCTGAATACTACGAACCCGAAACCCTTATCGGCCGCAAGGTCGTCGTTGTCGCCAACTTAAAACCCCGCAAAATGCGCGGCCTGGAATCCCAAGGCATGATCTGCGCCGCGAGTCTGGAGGACGGAACCGGCGAGAAACCCGCATTGGCGGCCTTTATTGAGAATGTTGATATTGGTGCTCGTCTGAAATGATCTTCATCGATTCCCACTGTCACATAGATGGCGAGCAGTTTGACGCGGATCGCGACGAGGTTGTCGAGCGGGCTCGGGCGGCTGGTGTTGTTGCGATGCTGAATATTGGGACGGGCGATCCGCGCGTCGGTGATTTTCGGCGGGCCGTGGCGGTGGCGGAGAGGTATGGGAATGTTTACGTGGCTGTCGGCGTTCATCCGCATGATGCGAAACTTTATGACGACGCGGCCGAGGCTCACCTTGTTGATCTTGTAAAAACCAGCAAAAAAGTGATCGCCT
>CAZVDM010000090.1:0-13861 GCA_964625555.1 uncultured Chloracidobacterium sp. | reverse complement strand
AGTTCGGACATAAATTCCGATACGTCAGCGAATTCGAGGTAAACGGACGCAAATCGAACGTAGGCGACCTTGTCGAGGGCCTTCAGGCGTCGCATAATAATTTTGCCGATCTCGCTGGTACCCAGTTCGCGATCGAGCGAATCCTGTACATTCTTTTCAACCTCATCGACGACCTTTTCGAGCTGAACAGTCGAAACAGGGCGTTTCTCAGCAGCTCTGAATAATCCGGCGAGTACTTTATTGCGGTCAAATTGTTCACGTTTGCCGTCCTTTTTGACGACCATATATGGGATCTCGTCAATGCGTTCGTACGACGTAAAACGCCGTCCGCAGCCCAGGCACTCACGGCGGCGCCGGATGGAATCGCCATCCTTCGCCTCGCGCGAATCGACGACCTTATCTTCAATGTGTGCACAAAATGGACAACGCATAAAAAGGTGAGCTGTGAATAATTAAATGTGAAGCATGGGGAGAAATTTTCAATTCCGAAACTGTTCCCCTTTTTACTGTTCACTATTCACTTGTTCGAATCCCGGCGAATCCGATTCGATCTCGCGTTCGGCGTTCTCGGCTGAGAGCAGTCTGCGAAACCGTTCGATACTGATATCGCCGTGGATGAAATAATATATACCAAAAAAGATGGCAGGTGCGAAATAGACGAGGTGCATTGCGATCGAAACTGCCGCGGCATCTTCGGTCCGAATGTCATTTTTCAGGAATAAGAGGCTTGCTGCCGTCGCCGTATGAAATGCACCGGCTGCCCCGCCCGGCGTCGGCACCACCGAACTTACTGCCGCAAATCCCATGATAAATAACGAATCGCTGAACGTGATTGGCATGTCGAATGCAAGCAGCACAAGCCACGTCGGTACCGCGATCGAGAGCCAAAGCAAGAACGTCCAAAATGTGACGCTGACAAGTTCTTTCCAATCACGCAGGATGGCGAGAGCTGCCGACAACTGCGTCAGTACGCTGACAAATATCGCGTGTAATCGCGCCGGGATCCACTTTCGAGTGGTAAAACGATCGAACCAGGCGATAAATCCTGCAGACCTGCGTTGGTAGATGGTCAATGCGATGAACCCGGCGACGACACCGGCCAGCATCAGCCAACCGACGATCTCGACGTATTCGAACTCTGTCTCGCGACCGGCCGGGGCAGTAAACAGCAATAGGTTGAACGCAAAAAAGCACGCCAACGCAGCCATGTCGAATATGCGTTCGAGACCAAGTGTCACCAAAGCCGCCGACGGACGCACGCGTTTGTCGCGCATCGGCAGCCACATTGGCCGCACGATCTCGCCCATCCGCCCGATCAAAAATATTGCTGCAAACCCTACCGTCGTGGTCGCGAACAGCTCTTTCAGGCTGCTCTCGGTAACAGGTGCGAGCAATACTTTCCACCTCACGGCACGGAGCAGATAGCCAATACAAATGATCAGAACAGAGGCGGCCAGATACCAGGGATTCGCTCGCCGCAGGCTGGATGTCACCAATTGCCAGTCCAGATTCCGCCCAAAAAACCAGAGTATAAAGACTGCAAAGAGAAATAGTAATATGAATTTTAAATATTTGCGCAAAACAGTTATGTCGAAACCTGACGCCGGTTCGCTTTCGCGTGTGGTAGAAATTTCAGAGTTTGACATCACCCACACAGTGGCCATGCTCAAACAATAAAGACAAAAGATTACCGCATCTGACTCAGAAACTCTAAACGCCAGCAACAGCGAACTAGGTCGATGTTTTGCAATTTGACCGCATTTTTCGCTCCAAGTGAATAATCGCCCGATTCCATAAAGATAGTCTATTATGTTTCTATGAAATCGGTCGCCGGGTTATTGGCCTCGACATGTTTCCTAACTTTGATCCCGGTGGCGTTAGCTGTTGATCTATTATTTGGCGGCGGAGCCGAAGCATCCGTTCATTTTTCGCTTGCCGCCGGATCAGGGCTGCTGGCGATTGCGGCGTTCGGGTTTGAAACGCCGCGTTATCTGGCGTTCGCCGGGGCCTCGGTCGCTGTGCTGCTTTCGATCATCTTCCTAATGCAGGCTATCGCTTTGATCAGTTCGAATGCACCGCTCACAAATATCGCATTCGATCTACTTGGGCAAAGGCCGGAACGGCTCCTGATCGACGCACTTTTCATCTGGTTTGCGTATATTCTTATTATCGCCAGTGAGGGAAGGTCGAGAATACTCGGAGCGGTGTCTATCGTGCCTGCAATTGCCGTCGAAATATACGCATATTGGCTTAATTATCACGGCAGTTCGATCGACGCCGAATTTGCAGGACTAAAGGTCGTAATGCTCGCACCGTTCATCTGGTTGCTGGTCCATAGCCTTAGATCGCGTTGCCCGGGCCATTATGCAAACGGCACATTATGACAACCGTGGTCTATGTACCAATTGTCTGCTATCTTTTTGTTGGAACTTTTGTTTTTTGGCCTTCGTAAGCTGTTTTTGACAAGGCGGAGTTTCGTGCTTTGATCGAGAGTCGGTTAACGGAGAAGGACGATTTTGGAAGCATTAAAGGCTGTGTCCGAAATTAACGGTGCGGAACTCATCAGGCGTGCACGCGCAGGCGATGGCGCGGCGTGGGAAGATATTGTCACTGCGTATTCGCGGCGAATATTCAACCTTGCATACCGTTTCACTTCGAGCGGCGACGCTGCCGAAGACCTGACGCAGGAAGTCTTTATTCGTATCTATCGAACGCTCGACCAGTACGATCCGAAACAAGGCGACCTGTCGAACTGGCTGATGCGGCTCGCACGCAATTTGATAATCGACGATTACCGGCACCGCCAACGTAATCCGCAAAATTCGATGGCTGATGCCGTCGATGATCATAGCTACCATCTTCGCGCGGTCGGAACCTCCGCTCACAAGGAAATGGAGCGAAAGGAACTAGCGGGTCAGGTACAAGAAGGCATTGACAAATTGCCCGAGGATCTCAGAACGTGCGTGATCCTAAGAGACATCGAGGAGCTGACCTATCAGGAGATCGTCGATGTATTGAAGATTCCCGAGGGAACAGTCAAATCGCGGATTAATCGCGGACGCATCGAACTCGCGAAGATATTAAGAAGAATGAGGGTGGTGACTATCTAAGATGAGCGAGCCGAACGAGATCATTGCCGAACAGATTGTAAATCAGGTCCAGACGCAGCAAGCGGCGATCGGCCAAACCGTGGCAGACGCTACGGTTGGAGTCGTTGCGATGGGAGGCGAGATCGTTCTCGAAGTTGCCGGAGAAGAGATTCTCGACGGGGCTGTCGAAGTAGCAGGCGATCTGTTGGGCGGTATTTTCGATTTGTTTTAGTACGTAACAGGGGTTTTTGAATTTATGACGAAGGAGCAGATAACAAGCGTAAATTGTTCGCAGTTCGAAGAACTGCTGACCGACTATTTGGACAAGGCACTCGATTCTGTGGTCAATAAGTCGGTCGCCGAGCACGCCTTGGCGTGTCCGCTTTGCCACTCGCTGCTCAATGACGTCCGCGAATCGCTCGATGTGTGCCACGAGATTTCGGCGCCGAAAATGTCTCTGACGCGGCTCGAAGCTCGCGTCTTGTCGATGACAATGCCCGAGACCTCCATGATCTGCGAAGATTTCGAAGGTTACCTGACCGATTATCTCGACGGGTTTTTACCGGCAAATGTTTTCCACCGCTGGGAACGCCACGCCGTTCTCTGCAACCAGTGCGAAGACCTGCCCGGCATGGTCGTCCGTTCGATCGCCGCGTGTTATTCATACAAGATAGAGGATTTGCCAGTGCCGGTCGGACTACACGACCGTATTTTGCAGGCGACGATTGGCACGGCGGTCGCGAAAGAGGTCAAAGCCTCGTGGGCATCGCAGCTTGGCGAGCTTGTTCGTGGACTGAGGCTGCCGATCGGGGTGCCGCAGTTCGCGTCGGTCGCAATGATGCTGCTCGTTGCGTTTATGGTGTTCAGCCAGAGCGTCTCGGCCGACGGCTCGTTATCCAGCGTTTATAAGCAGGGATTTGAGCTGGCCGAGCAAACATATCAACAGAGTGCTGACGCCTGGAACGGAAACAAGGACGGCGTCCAAAATCAAAAGACTGAGCCGGTCACCGGAACGACATATGTCGACAACGGAGAAAAGCGTTAATGAACTGTGCCTATCACACACATAGCGGCGCGGTCGTAAGCTGCAACGGTTGCGGCAAACCGCTTTGCCCGGCCTGCGACCATCGCATCAAGGGCTTTCCCTATTGCCAGGACTGCATCGTTTTGGGTGTCGATCTGCTGCGTCAGCAAAGCCAGTCAAATTACGCTCCGTTCGTTAAAAAGCGCACTTCACCTGTTATCGCGACGATTCTTTCAATGATATGTCCCGGCCTCGGTGCTGCATACAACGGCCAGACGACAAAGGCGATCGTCTATTTCGCGGTATTTGTCGGTTTGTTTCAAATGGCTGTTTTGACAGGAACGCCGCTTTTCGTACTCGGATTTATGGGAATGTGGGCTTTCTCGGCTCTCGATTCGTGGCGGACCGCCCAGGCGATCCGCTCCGGCGTGACGCCGGATGTTGCCGAAGATATTCTCGTCAAACGCTTTTCCGGTAATCCCAAATTGTGGGGCATAATATTGACTGTGCTTGGAATCGCATTTCTATTCCAGCGACTGTTCAACATCGGTTTCCTAATGAGAGCGATATTGCCGGTGCTGCTGATCGGTTTGGGAGCCTATATCTTACGAGGCTATTTGTTTAAGCCTAAGTCCGATATCACTGTTACCGGCCCGGCAAATTCTGCGTCAACGAGTTTCGCTCTGACCCAGCCGGAATACCGACCGACAAGCTATAGCGCGGATGACGATTTTGCTACTCGCTCGAGATTTGGCAGTTGGAAGGACAGATAATATTTTCTGTAAATAAGGAGTTTTTATATGCCGGTTTGGTTAGCAGTTGCGTCAAAATGGGGAAGCATTGTGGTTCTGATCGGACTGGTCATCGCACTCGTAAAAGCCTTGATCGGATTCGTAAGTTTTGTCACCTTCGCCTTCAAGATCCTGATCGTTCTTTTGTTCGTTGCGGTCTTTGCCGCAGTAGCGTTTATGGTCTTTCGCACTTGGCAGGGCAGCCGTAAACGTCCGGAATAGAAAGGCTAATCGTTACAACACTTAACTAATGCCACCGCCATTGGCCGGTCTAACGACTTGCCTTTTTCGGTGGCATATGTTTCTATAGAGTTTCCTCATATTTATTATTTATATTTATTTGGAACATGATAATTAGTTGACTTCCCACGTTAACGAGAGTTTTAGTTATAACAATTTCACTCTTGTTCAAGGTTTCGCGTTAGTCGCTCGCGGCTATTCTTGCGTGATTCCACGTAGCAGAACGTAAAATGTCTGCTGCGAGATCATAAAAAGGAGCTTTAAGGCATAATGCAGAAAAACGACAAGTATTATACTTTTCTTTTATCGCACTCATCAAAAAAAGGCGTCTATATTCGCCGGATCTCGGTTTCAAAGGTTTTTTTACACTTCGGTTCAGTTGGTGTCTTTCTTTTCGTAGGCGTTTTGGCTTTGGGGCTCGGCGTCCGCGGTTTTATCCGCACGACGGCCTTTGCCAAGAATCTTGACTCTACTCAGATCGGTGCCCAATTAGCTGCATCCAATCCGCAGGAAACGCTGTCCATTAATTATGCGCGGCCCGTCGCCGGCCAGGACTATTCGGTCAACAGCGGCGGCCCGGAGAGTTCTGACGAAGACGATTCCGAAGACGCCGCATTAAGCAATCAGATAAAAACAATTCAAGCAACAATGCCGACTGATAATGTCCCCAACATGTGGGCGCATCTCGGCAAGATCAACAATGAATTCGGCTTTCGCCGCAATCCGTTCGGCGGACGTTCGTATGAGTTTCATTCAGGAATGGATATTGACGGCGAACGCGGCGACATCGTTGTTGCTCCAGGCAACGGTACGGTCATAAAAGCCGGTTGGACCGGCGGATACGGAAATATGATCGAGATCGATCATGGCAGCGGACTAACCACTAGGTACGGCCACCTTTCAAAGATAGACGTATCGGTCGGCGATTCCGCAACCCGAGGACAGTTGATCGGTTACGTTGGTTCGACAGGCCGCTCGACCGGCCCTCACCTTCACTTTGAATTCCGCCTTAATGACCGCTCGATCAACCCTCGGTATTTCCTCCCGCAGGAACCGACCGAAATCGCGAAGGCTGTCAAATAGTCTTTTTCTAACAAACAATTGATCAGCGAGCCGCACCATGCGGCTCGCTTTTTTTCGTTGGTTGGCAATCGCCAGCTTATACCGATATAATGTCGATAGATCCTAACCGGAAATAAATCATCGTTCGATCTAGATCCTAATATGAAAAAGAAAATATTCGCTTCGTACCTATTGCTAACTGCAATTTTGTTTTCGTCTTTCTCCGTGTCTTTTGCATTTGATGAAGGCATGTTCGCTCCCGGCCAGATCGCCGGACTTCCGCTAAAAAAGAAGGGCCTTAAGATTAAGCCCGAGGATATCTACAATCCAAATGGCGGCGGCCTTACAGAGGCAGTTATTCGTCTGAGTATCGGCTGTACGGCCGAATTCGTTTCTCCCGAAGGGTTGATCCTGACGAACCATCACTGCGGATTTGACGCTCTGGTATCGGCCTCAACACCTGAAAAGGACCTTGTAGAATACGGATTCAAGGCCGACAACAAGGCCGGCGAGATATCGGCGAAGGACTACTCAATATTTATCACCAACCGCGTCGACGATGTGACCGCAAAGATCAAGACCGGAACTGAAAACTTATCCGGCGATGCTCTTGCCGCTGCTTATAAAAAGAACATTGATGAACTGACCGCTGCCGAACAGGCAAAGGCCCCAAAAGGCTCGACGGTCCGAGTTCAGATGCTCAACAGTGGCTATTTCTTCTATTTATACCAGACGACCGAGATCAAGGATATCCGAGTCGTTTATGCGCCACCCCGCAATATTGGTATTTTCGGCGGCGACCCTGACAATTTTGAATGGACACGGCATACCGGCGATTTTACGTTTCTTAGGGCCTACACGGCACCGGATGGATCTTCCGCGACATATTCCCCGAATAATGTGCCGTACAAGCCGAAGAAATTCTTGACAATGAATATCGGCGGCCTGAAGGATAACGATTTTGTCTTCGTACTTGGATACCCTGGCGGCACGACGCGCTATCGCGAGAGCTGGTCGATCGAATATGCCCGCGATGCGAACTTTCCGTTTCTTGAGAAATGGCTTAACGCACTGAGCACCAGCCTTCGGCAGATCGGCTCGACCGATGAGGATAAGCGAATTGCCTTGCAGGGTGATATCGCAAGTTTCGATAATTCACGAAAGGCGTTCGGCGGAGGCCATTTGCGGCTAAGACGGGCCGAAGTCGTACAGGCTCGCCAAGCAGAAGAAGCCCGCCTTGCGACGTGGATCTCGTCCGATCCGTCGCGTCAGAAGCGTTTCGGGAACGTGTTGGCGGAACTAAAGACGCTTTCGGAAGAAACCAACGCCGCATCGAAACGCGATGCGATCATTCGCCGCTTTCCTGACCCAAATTCGATGGTCATTTTCGGCCAGATGGTCGCTGCCGCGACCTCGGTCAAACAGGGCCGCACGCTGAACGCCACTCAGCGCTCCGGCAAGGCAGCCGAGATCACTGAAGCGATCAAAGGCCGCGAAGCAGCACACGAAAGAGAAATGCTCAAGTTCTTTTTCAAGTCGTTTGATGAATTGCCGGCAAACCAGCGATTCGCCGCGGCCGATACGAAATTTGGAAATAAGAAAGGCAAAGCCCGTCGTGAGGCGGAAGCAGCATTTGCCGCAGAGATCGCAGACGGGCCTTATACGTCGGCCGCCAAGATCGCTGAGCTCTATGGACTGTCCTGGGGCGATATGCAGGCTCAGCATCCTTTCATATCCGGCTTAGTCGATGAACGAGCTGCACTTACAGCTCGCGGGGCAAAATTTGGAGCGAACATTGATAGGCTTCGTCTGGCATATATGCAGGCTCTTACGGAAATGAAAGGCGGACCGGTATATCCTGATGCGAATTCGTCGCTCAGGTTTTCGCACGGAAATGTCAAAGGCTACACTTCGCGTGAGTCGGAGTATCGTTCCCCATTCACCACAATGAAGGGAATGTTCGAAAAGGACACCGGCGTTAATCCGTTTGATGCTCCGCAGAAGCTGAAGGACCTCAACACCGCGAAGGATTTCGGGCAATATGGTTCGGGCGATACTGTCGGGCTAAACTTCCTCTCGACCACTGATATTATCGGGGGAAACAGCGGGAGCCCGATCCTGAACGGCAATGGAGAACAGGTCGGTCTTTGTTTCGACGGTAATTTTGAGGGCCTCGGCAACGATTTCTATTACGACTACGATAAGAACCGTACGATCTCTGTCGATATTCGCTACGTCCTGTTCGTTACGGACAAATTTGGCGGAGCCAAATGGGTCGTCGATGAAATGAAACTAGTCGGAGCCAAGAAGTAGGCCATACTAACTCGCTCAATTGAAGAAGGACGCGGTTGGAGGTTTGCCCTCTAGTCCGCGTCTTTCGACGTTTTGGAACAATGTTCGACATTTTTCTATTTCAATATTGACTTAATTAAGTAGTTACTTTAATATAAAGATCATGGACACATTCACCGCGATCGCCGAACCCACTCGCCGGCATATTCTCGAAATGCTATCAGCCCGAGGAAATATGACCGCGACGGATATTTATCGCGGATTCCGTTCGAGCCCGCCGGCTATATCGCAGCATTTGAAGGTGCTGCGCGAGGCAAAGCTAGTTAGGGTCGAGAAACGTGCACAGCAACGAATTTACTATCTCAATCTCGAACCTATGCGTGAACTCGAAAAATGGATCAAGCAATTTGCAGCTCGAATGGAAGAGCGGTTTACCGCTCTCGACGAATTGCTCGAAATGGAAAAGGCTAAATTGCAAACGGAGAAAAAATAATGGCAAACAAAACCGTAGTTACAGCCGAAGAAGGCAAACAGGAATTATTCATCATCCGCGAATTTGATGCTCCTCGCGAGCTCGTTTTCAAGGCATACACAGATCCGGACCTATATGTTCAATGGGTCGGCCCAAATGATCTGACGATGACGATCGACAAATGGGATTGCCGTGACGGAGGCTCGTACAAATTCACCCACGAACGCGGCGGACATAAGTATGCATTTTTTGGCGTCAACCACGAGGTACTTGCCCCTGAACGCCTGATCGGAACATTTGAATTCGACGGCCTCCCTGAACGCGGGCACGTCATTCTCGGAACTACCAAATTCGAAGATCTCGGAGGCGGACGAAGCCGAATCGTCCATCAGTCGGTCTTTCAATCAGTAGCCGACCGCGATGGAATGATACAGTCCGGCATGGAACGCGGCGTCCGGGAAGGTTACGAAAAACTCGACGATCTGCTCACAAGCATGTCGGTGTTCGATAATTAAACGGGAGAACAATAATGCAAAAAGTCACGACCTTTATTATGTTCAACGATCAATCCGAAGAAGCGATGCAATTCTACGCGTCTGTGATCCCAGATTGCCGAGTCGTTTCTACGATACCGGGCCCTGACGGCAGCGTCGCGGGCGGAACTTTTGAGATCGAAGGCCAACGATTCCTTTGTTATAATGGCGGCACGTATCCGCAATTCGCGCTCACGCAAGGGATCTCACTGATGATCGAAGCGAACACACAGGGAGAGATCGACCTCCTATACGACGGCTTGAGCAGAGGCGGCGAACAGCAGCCGTGCGGGTGGTTGGTCGATAAATTTGGACTATCGTGGCAGATCACGCCGCGTCGCTTAATGGAACTTCTCAGTGACCGTGATAGAGAAAAGGCCGGTCGAACTGCTCAAGCGATGTTTAAGATGTCAAAGATCATAATCGCCGATCTCGAAGCGGCTGCCGCCGGCTAAAGACAACAGACCTTCTTGTGACAAAACTCGCAAAATTGTCAGGACCTGAGCAGGTTTCGATGTTCTTTGATCAGCTCGATCACCCGTTGAAGCCTGCGATGGATTTGATCCGAAATATCATTTTGGGTGTTGACGATTCGATCACTGAACATATCAAATGGAACGCTCCGAGTTTTTGTCACTCCGGCGATGACCGCATCACGTTTAACCTTCACAAATCCGGCCATATACTGCTGATCTTTCATCTGGGTGCAAAACCAAAACCTCCAAAAGGCAGCGGGCGTTTGATCGACGACCGGTCAGGCTTTCTCGAATGGCCGGCAAATGACCGCGCCGTTCTGAAACTCACTAGTTTGGACGATGTAATGGCAAAGAAGGCAATACTCGAATCGATCGTTCGCATGTGGATCGAGGCCGCAGCCGATTGAGCATTGCCATGGATCTTACCGCAGCAAATTTCACCGAAAAGCTCTTGGCACTTCAGTCTGACGGCGAACTGCGTAAGCATCAACGCTATTTCCGCTTCGATCCTGACGATCAGCCTGCGGATAACTACTTCATCGGCGTTAGAATGGGCAAGATCTTCGCTCTCGGCAAAGAGTACGCTCAAATGCCGATGGCTGAGATCGAAACCCTCATGGAAAGCCCGATCCATGAGATCCGCGTTGGAGCAATGAGCATCATGGGGCAATGTGCAAAAGGCAAAAAGTGCCCGCCGAACCGGCTCGAGGAACTATATGAACTCTATATCCGCCGTCATGACCGTATCAACAACTGGGACCTTGTCGACCTCGCAGCTTATTATGTCGTTGGCCAATATCTATCCGATAAGCCGCGGGATATTCTCTACGAACTCGCCCGCTCAACCAACCTGTGGAAACGCCGTACTTCGATCGTCGCTACAGCCCACTTTATCCTGAAACTCAAACAGGTCGATGACACGTTCAAGATCGCCGAGATGCTGCTCGAAGACGCGGAAGACTTAGTCCATAAAGGCTCCGGCTGGATGCTCCGCGCAGCAGGCGATGTTGACCGTCGTCGTTTGATCACCTTCCTAGACAAACACGCCGCGACGATGCCGCGTGTTCTTCTCCGTTACGCCATTGAGAAACTCGACAAACCCCAACGCGATCACTATCTAGCTATGAAGTCCGCGGCCTGATCGCGATTAGTTTTACTTCTACCGCAAGAAATCTGCCGACTCTCCGTTCAGCAATTAAAGGAGACGCTTTCCCCAAGGCAAATATTCAAACAGCAGTAAGGAGTAAACCATGAAATTACAGAGTATAGCCAGGCTTTGTCTGGCATTCGTTATCGCGGCAACGTTTGTCGTCGCAGCATCGGCACAAAAGGCAAATTACACGATCTCTTCGCCATACACCCACAAAAATCTGACCATCTTTCTCATTCACGGCAAAGACGAAAGCACCAAAGGCAACATCATGACGCTTCAGGAGGCGATGGAGCGAAAGCTCTTCGTCGTCTATGAAACCTCAGAGGTAAACGAGTTGGAGGTCGAGAATCTCTCTAAAACACAAGAGGTCTTTATTCAGTCCGGCGATATCGTCAAAGGTGGTAAACAGGACCGAGTGCTGGCGATCAGCATCATAATTCCGGCGCGCTCGGGCCGCGTCAAGATCGAATCTTTCTGCGTCGAATCCGGACGCTGGACAAAACGCGGAAACGAGGACGCCTCAAAATTTGACAGTTCGAACGAACGTATTGTAACCAAAGAACTAAAGATCGCGGCGAACTCCACGAGGTCCCAGCAAGAGGTCTGGAATCAAGTCAGCGAGGCCCAGGACCGGCTTGCAAAGAATATCGGCGGTTCGGTTCAGGCAGGGCCTTCTAAGTCGAGCCTCCAGCTAAGCCTTGAGAATAAAAAGGTTTCCGCGACCATTGATGAATATGTCAAAGAGCTGAGCGGCGTGATAAACGGGCGTTCGGATGTTATCGGCTACGCCTTTGCTATTAATGGTAAGATCAATAGCGCCGATATTTACGTATCAAATGCCTTGTTCAAAAAGCTATGGCCGAAAATGCTCAAGGCCACTGCGACCGAGGCAGTATCTGCAGCAAATCAGGTTCGGCTGGCGGATCCGGTCAAACCTGCTTCGGTAAAGGGATTTCTCGACGAAGCTGAAAAGGCATCGTCCAAGGACCGCTCGATCAATTCCGGCGCCAGCCTCCGGACCCGCGAAGACAAAGACAATGTGATGTTCGAGGCCCGCGATGAAAAATCGAAGGTCGTCGTTCACAAGAGCTATGTTAAGAAGAATTAGCCGCTAATTCTTCGACCAACTCGGGCCCGGGATCATGATCGCGGTTATCGTCGCTGTGCCGCTTTCCTGATCGAGGGCCCGATCTCTGTTTCGAACTTTCCTGGCTTATGCCTCTTTATTCATCATTCCCAAAACCTGCCCGATCACGCCGCCGCCGATTGCACCCATCACCGTCGATCCGACAACGTCAGCAACATTCGGAATGTAGTTTTTTGAGAGATTCATGAAAGCAAGGAACATCAATTGAAAGCTCAGTGCGATCAAAAACCAGACGATCGCTCCGCCTTTCATGCCGCCAATAAAAGTCCGGATTCCCGCCCATTTTTCAAATATGTATGCCAGCAATAGGGCCGAAACCATATTCGCGAGTATCAGCGGTATCCAGACCGGGACTTCATTCATCAAACCTGGATAGGAGTTCATATTGGGCTTCATCACTCTTTCTTCGAGAATGAGCCCGTAGATCACAAACCCGAGAACAAAAAATGTTATGCCGCCTGCGACGGTCGCAGCCAAAAGCCTTGTAAGCATAGAGAACGCTCCTTATCGGAAAAAATACCCTAAAGCCCTTGAATTGTGGGTTAACAGTGGCAAACTATCCGACTTCTGTTAAATTGTCAATATTCGGCGGCGCCAAATTCCGCTGTCTCTCAAAATGGCTGACGATCTCATTTGCCGTCATCGCCCCGACAAACGGCGATAATGCTTCGAGTGTGGAGTTTGCGATACGTTCGATCGAGCCAAACTCACGCAAAAGCTTCATTTTTCGCTTTTCGCCAACGCCCGGTATTTCCGATAACTCCGACGTGAAATCGCGCTTTTCCCGGCGTTTCCGGTGAAATTCAATGGCCGTCTTGTGCGTTTCTTCGCGGATCTGAAGGATCAGACGAAATGCGAGCGAGTTGCGGTCAAAGGGTATGGGTTTATCTTCCCGACCGTAAACGAGCAAATGCGAGATCTGATTATGCTGTTTGGGCGGTTTGACGAGGCCGACGAGCATGATCTGCTCGAGATCGAGGGCCTCCATCGCGGCGGCGGCGGCGGCGACCTGACCTTTGCCGCCGTCGATAAAGATCAAACGCGGCAGTTGCCCACCTTCGTCGAGGATGCGTTTGTAACGGCGAAAGACGGCCTCGTGCATTGAGGCGAAATCGTTCGCGCCGTCGACCGATTTTATTATTAAGCGGCGATAGGCATAGCGTGCGGGCTTGCCGTTCTCGAAAACGACGATGCCCGCGACGTTTTCGGAGCCGGAGATGTTCGAAATGTCGAACGACTCGATCCGTTCGGGAAAATAGGACAGCTCGAGGATCTCTTGCAGCTCTTCGAGCACCTTCTCGCTGTCCGGTTTAAGCACGCGGAAACGCTGTTCGAAGGCGATCTTGGCGTTCGTTTCGACGAGCTCGACCATGCTTTTCTTGGTGCCGCGTCGTGGGTCGAGGATCTTTACGCGTCGTCCGCGTCTTTGCGTCAATGCTCGCTCCAAGACATCGCGATCGTCGAAATCCTGCGGCACGTGGATCTCGAGCGGGACGTAATCGGTCGAGTAATATTGGGCTAAAACCTCGCCGAGAAACTCCGCGGCATTGAAAGTATCGTCCTCCGGAAGGTCTTCCCAAAA
>CAZVDM010000089.1:4828-14090 GCA_964625555.1 uncultured Chloracidobacterium sp. | reverse complement strand
GACCCGTCGCGCTCGCGATATATTTTGCTACGTCGCGACCCGCAAGCACCGACGCGTCCCAAAAGAGGTTTTGATCGAGGCATTTTGGGGCGACGAGGACATTGATGCGATCGAAAAGAACTTTCATCCTACGATCTCACATATTCGCAAAGCTCTAAACAGCCGCCAGGCGTTTAAGCAGAATTTCATTGTATTTCGTGATGGTGCCTACCAGCTTAATCCCGAGTTCTCTTACCAGATCGATACCGAAGAATTCGTGGATCATATTTCCGCCGCTGAGAACGCGAAAAAGGATAAGAACGACACCGAATTCCGAAAACATCTCGAGGCGGCCTATGCTCTATACCGAGCCGATTTTATGGAAGGGCTTTACGAAGACTGGGCCGAAGAACAACGCAATTATTACCGTGAACAGTATCTTCGCGTGATCAACGCGCTTGCAAAACTATCGGTCGCAGAAAAGCGTTGGGCCGACGCACTCAGATTCGCAAATCAGATCCTGGCGATCGACCCGTATCGCGAAGATCTGCATCGCCTCGTAATCAAGGTTCTTTTGGCACAGAGTAAGCACGCCGCCGCGAAAAAGCATTTCGAAGAAATGAAGAGACTTCTGAAAGAAGAGCTCGGCATCGAACCGTCACCGGAAACAAAACGTCTTTTTGCAGGCGTAGATCACTAGTTTGTACGTATTCTGACAACCCTACCGTAAATTCTCTGATCCCTTAAACCCGCTTTCTCAAGTTTGGCTCAAGCTTGGTAGATCGCTCTCAAGTATTTCTCAAAGCCTTTCCTTTAATCTCGCTCCAGGTTTCAAAATCAACAACTGGAAGGAGAAAATAAAGTGAAGACCAAACACCTTTTTCGCAGAATCATGCTGGTCGCAGCCGCGACCGTATTACTTACCGTTGCATCCAGTGCAGCGACACTCGGGCCGAAACTACAGGCTCAACTGAATACCCTTGCAGACAATACGTCCGTCGGCATGGTGATCGTATCTTTCAACACCAATAACGGGCTGCAGGAATCGCACCTGAACGTCCTCCGCGGCGTCGGCGTGACCGGGGGACAAACATTCCCGATCTTGGGCATGGTCGCCCAGCCGATGACCGTTGGCCAAGTGCGGGCCCTATCGGTTAATCCGATGGTTCGGTCGATCTGGTCGAACGATCCCCTGATGTACTACATGAATCAGGCACGTGTCCTCGGCGGCGTCGCCAAGGTCCAGTCCGATAGCGCAATGACGGTCCGAAACGGCGGGATGCCGGTTTCAGGAGCGGGGAATTTCTCAGTACTTGTCATTGATTCGGGTATTGACGCAACTCATGCCGATCTGCCGTTCGGCACAAAGGTTGTGCAGAATGTGCATCCGGTGCTGGCGACTAGTACGGTCTCCGGGTTCACGCCGAATATCACCCTCGAAAATATCCAGAATACCGACGAATCAGTTGGCCATGGCACGCATTGTGCCGGCATCGTCGGCGGAACTGGTGTCCGCTCGGGCGGCCTCTACACGGGCGTCGCACCTGGCGTAAAGCTCGTCGGGGCCGGCCTCGGTGCGGGCATTTTAGTCGTTAATCCGCTTGGCGCCTGGGAATGGGGCTTGGCTAATCAATACAACTACAACATTCGAGTCGTCACTAATTCATACGGCCCGCTTGGCGGCGGCAACTTTAATCCCGATCATCCGATCACAATCGCGAGCCGAATCGCATACGAACGAAATATGATGGTCCTTTTTGCGGCCGGCAATGACGGCGCGGCGAAAGACACACTCAGTCCTTACTCACAGGCTCCGTGGGTCATCGGTGTCGGTGCGGGAACGAAAGAAGGAACCCTCGCGGATTTCTCGTCACGAGGAACACCCCGCGAAGAACGACTTGCTGATGAAGATCCACTGAATGATAATGATGCTCCGACCCTTGTCGCTCCGGGAACCGGACGTGCTTTCGAGGTCAACTCAAGCAGATTTTCGTCCGCGATCGTCTCCACGCGATCCACGTCAAACCTCACTGCCAATGGCCTCGACGCCGATCTGGAACTTGCACCGGGAATGATCCCGTTCTATACGCAGATTTCCGGCACTTCGATGGCGACTCCGTATGCGGCCGGTGTTGTCGCATTGATGCTCGATGCCGACATTACCCTGACGCCGGACGAGATCAAACAGATACTGGTTGATACCGCGAGCAAAATGCCCGGTTACGCCGATTATGAGGTCGGAGCCGGTTTTATCAACGCGTATGCAGCGGTAGACAAGGTATATAATCGCAGCAAAAATTACCACAACTTCCAAAACGCTAGCTACAACGCGGTTTTCGGCGAGGTACGCCCCGCCCAGCAGACATTCCATATCGCCTTCAACCCAGCAAATTCAGGCCCAACATCGACAAATGCAACGACGTTTACGGTTGCACCGGACATGAATGTACTCGATGTCGCCGCTGAGGTCGATTCCGATCTGGAAGAAGGTACTGGCAATCTTGTCGGAATGAAGTTGACGTCCCCGAATGGCACAACCTACTCCACAGCGATCGAGTATCCCGTGATCGGAAGCAATAAGCGTCAGATCGTTGTTGCCAATCCTGTCGCAGGACAATGGACGGTCGAGATTCGCGGGGCACGCGGTCTGACCGCTGCACAGCAGGTTTCGTCGCCGTTGCAAGCTGCAGCACCGGGCCCGGTCGACGGGAAGGTCACTCAAGTCAAATACACTCTGCCGACTATTACAGACATCGACGGACATCCGAAACAGGCCGTTATCGAAGCCGCGATCAAAAGCCGTTTCATTGACATTTATGCTGACGGTTCGTTCCGGCCCAATTCACTCGTAACGCGTGAGGACCTTGCCCGTTCGCTCGTGCTCAATACGTCGCTACGCCAAGCGATCGGTGCATCGCCAAAATTTGGTGACATCTCAGGCGACATTCTGAACATAGCGGAAGCGGCTACAGCAAAAGGTTCGACCTTGCGCGACTACGATTTTGTGCCGACAGGTATGATCTCATTCACCGGCAGCACTTTCCAGCCGACTGCATTGATCAACAGGCTCGATCTCGCCGTTGCGTTGGTGAAAGCGCTTGGACACGACGCACAGGCGAAAGCTCTCGCTGGGTCGACGGTTATGACCGGCGGAGTGGCCCTCACCGATAATAGCCAAATACCCGCCAACCTTCGCGGATACGTTCAGATCGCTATAAACAACGGAATGTTCGAGGCGTTCCCGGCCGAGATCAGACAGGTCGGCCCCGGCCAGTTTATCGCGGTACCGGGTCCGCGTTTCGAACCACTGACCAATGTTAATCGTGCTGACTTCACCGGGCGGTTGAATCTGTATCGCGGTCTTTTCGCGGCCGGCGGTTAGCCTCCGTCCCAGCCCGGGGCTGGAATGGACGAACTACGCTCGGCCCGGTTAATTGAGGGGCAAACCGGGCCAAGCGTGAGTTTTCAAGTAAACCTCAAGTCAAACGGAGTCGGGTCAAGAATTTCTTAAGACGCCTCATATAAAGTCACGACATAGTTTTTTTCGAATATAAAATCAGACAACTTTGGAGGAAAGATGAAAAGCAACTCAGAAAAATCAGGAACAAAATGGGGAGTTCGGGCAGCATTATTTGCAGCACTGATCACCGCAATCTCGACCGTACTTTGGCAGCCGTGGACCAGCTCAGAGGCCTCGGTAACACAGGATCCGATCGCAAATATGTATAAGCGGTCGGCACCTGATTTCGACCTAAATCAATCACTGGACCTGCCGAGTGTCCGCACGGCGACCGGCGAACAACTTGCCGCCCTTAACAACCTTAAAGCGGCCGTAAATGCACCAAATATGACGGCCCGCTGGAATGATTTCGGCGGTTCGCCGGACGTCATGTACGATTTTGCGTCGCAGCCATTTTCGGGAACGCCTGAGGAGGCGGGTCGATCATTCTTGAATCAGAACGCCTCGCTTTTTGGACTGACGGACACGAATACGGTACGGGTGTTTAGCCAGAAAGATGCACTCGGTGGACATCTGATTCGCTTTCAACAAGTTTTCAACGGCGTGCCAGTAACCGACGGCGGAATTGGAATAGTAATGAATGGCAATAAGCAGGTCGTCATGGCCTCGGGCCCTTTCTTCCGCGACATCAACATTGGAACCCAGCCCACGCTGACTGCCGAGCAGGCGAGAGCTGCGGCTGATGCCGATCTTCAGCAATTTCGAGCGAATGTTCCGGATGCCGTTGCCAATCTTCTCCAAACCGGGCTATCGGCACTCACGGCACAGGCCGCTCCGATTGCAAACCTTGAACCTCAACTAGGCATTTACCCGACAGCCGACAGCTATCGATTGGTTTGGAAAGTCGCCAAGTTCTCAACCAATCCCTTCGGCTTGTATATGATCTCAGTCGACGCGCACAGCGGTGAGATCGTTGGACGCAAGGATTTTGTCGCTTACCAAAATCCCGTACAGCCAATGACTGCCGACATTTATCCAAAATACCCTCGAATAACGGCCGAACTCAAAGACCAGAGCATCATAAGTGTCTGTAACGGCAAGCCGTGCGATCAGGTACGAGTAAATCTGCGTAAATTCGACGCATCAAATGTACTTACCGGAATTAACGGAACATTGACCGGCACGAATACTATCGTAAACAACGCGCTTGCGACAAAACAGCCATTCGGACAGGCTGCTCTTGGAACGTGGCACTTTGCTAAAGACGATCCGGCGGCGCTTGAGGCACGGACGAACGAGCAGGATCAGTTTGCCGAACCCGCAGAACATCAGGATGAGATCAACGCGTTTTTTTTCACCACGTATCTGCTCGAGTACGTAGACAACCTTCACATCGCGGGCGACCCGGGAACGTTCGGTTCGCAAGGCGCATTTCCCGACACGTATCCGAATAAGACCACGCCGCTGCCGGCAACGGTTCATATTCCAGATGTCATAACCCCGATTGCAGGTGGTAGCTATCCTCCGGTGACAGATCCGGAGTTCGCTCAGAAAGTACTTGGGCTCGACAATGCTTTCGCTTTGAACCTTACGAGTATCATCGAGGGAGTGACGAGTACAAAATCGCCCGTCGTTGTTAACCCTACGTCATACGGACACGGGTTTTTGTTCAATGATCTCGCTCTTGAAGGTACGGTTCCCTACCATGAGGGAATGCATGCTATAACCTCGCCGATAGCCGGCCTCGAAGGTGTCGAAGGCAGTGCACTTAACGAGGGTCAAGCCGATATGTGGGCATTTACTATTACCGATAATCCAAGTCTCGGCGACTACGTTGTCAATGCGAAGGGCATTCGCCAACGGTATCGCGACCTCGGCCGCGATCCGGATTCGATCGGATATATCCGTAGTGCTAATTCGACGCTGAAATATTCTGATCTCGCAACACGATTGATCTCAGGATCCCCTGATTTCGAAGAGCACTACGACGGTGAGATCTATATGTCCACGATGTGGGACATCCGGACGATGCTGAATAAGATGTATCCGCAAAACACGCAGTTCAAACGCCCGCGTCCGGAGGACGGAGCCGCACTTAAGCCGATCACGAAAGGAACGAATATCTTCGAACGTCAGTTCCTGGGCTCGATGTACATTCTCGGTACGACTTCGCCTGATACTATGGTCAAGGCTCGTGACGCGATGATCGTCGCCGACCAAATGCTCTATTCGAGCAATACTTCAGATTCATCGGCGCCGGGGCTACACCGTGCACTGATCGAACAGATGTTTGCCTCGAAAGAATTAGGCGTCAACGCCGTCGAATTCTCAGGAGGTCGCGTAACCATCTCGACCCAGGTTCAGCCATTCGCAGGCGATCAGGCAGCACCCGCTGTTCCTTCGAACGTTCAGGTTTCGCCGGCCTCGACAAAGTCGCTTCGCGTTACGTGGAACAGCGTTCCGGGAACGGTCGCCTATCAGGTTCTCAAACGCAAAACCTCCCTCGCCGGACAGCGTGAGCCGAACGGAAGACGTGCATACGATGACGGTGATGCATCGACGACCGGCTTTCGTCACGTTGCGTACGTATACGGCGGAGCTACCTCGTTCGAGGACAAAGGCAAGATCCAGGAAGTGTTTACACCGGCCGGGCTAAGCAACTTGTTCGACAGCGAGTATGTCATTCGGGCGATCGGCGTCAATTCGACCGGTCAGGTTGGATTCTCGGGCCTTTCGGGTTCGTCTAAAGCACTTCAGACACGTCAGGATCTTACCGCACAGGTAGATACTGCACTTTCGAACATATCATTCGCAGGTGGCTTGACGGCATTTGATACAAGACTCACGAACGCACGCGGTGCATTCTCGACCGACAAAACGATCTACACACCGATCGAATTCCAGATCGTAAGTATTTCGACACCGAATGTAACCGTCAGAAATGCGGATTCGGGCGGCAACACGTTTGTTTATAACCAGACGCTGGCATTGGGCAGTCAGTCTGGGGCGAAACGAATGGAGTTCAATAACCCCAACACGCAGCTGTTTACCTTTGATGCCAGAGTTTATGGAAATGCGTTCGCCGGCAATACAGTGGGGACGGGTAGCCAAAACGGCGACGGTACATCCAATCCACCACCGCCAACGGTATATTCGCTTTACAATCAGGCGTTTGCTGGAACGCTGGCGGGAGGCGATGCTAGCGGAACGACTTGGGGGAATCCGACGTTCAAAGGCATCACATGGGATGACGTTTTGATCACGACCAAATCCGATGCTCTCGCTCTTGAGGCAGCTCTTAGTTCTGCGACTTCCGTAGACATGGACTTTGAACTGAGAACAATGGATGGTCAGGTACTGACGCGATCGGCAGGTGCAACCGCCAGCGAATTCGTTTCGTCGGGCGTTCAGCCAAACACGACGTATGTCATGAGAGTTCTTGGTTTTGCTAACGGCCCGACAACTTACAACATAGCAACCACGCAGGTCTTGCCAAACGGGTCGCCAAATGAAAATGGCGGAACGCGGACGAGCGGCGGCAGCGGAATCAATACGGCCACTACGAGCCCGATCGCAGGATTGGTGCGATTCACAGTCAATCCATTGACGAATAGGGTTACTTTCGTCGTACTGCCTTAGCAGACACGACAAAAGCTGGGATCAATTTCTGATCCGTTTATGGGTGAAGTCGGGGGGCTTCACCCTTTTTTTATTCAAGTTTCGCTCAAGTATTGCTCAAGCGGACCGCCTTATTCTCACACAAGATGATTAATCGATCTGGGAACGCCCTGAAATGCAATAGGAGAATATTATGAAACGGTTTACTAAGATCTTGACGATCGCACTATTTGCGATAGCTATGAACGCGGTCAGCATGGCGGCACCATCAGTCGACGCACTGTTGGTTAGCAAGATCAATGCCTTGCCGGTCAGCCTGACGCCCGTCATTATTACATTCGACCACCAGCCGACATCTGCGGATCTGACGATGCTTACTTCGCTGGGAATAAGGGGCGGGCGTTACCTCACGCAGCTGCCGATCGTATTGACGTCGATAAACCGAACACAATTTAATATTCTCAAGACGACGCCGGGTGTCCGATCGCTTTACGCCAACCGCCGACTCAACCTGCTCGACCGCGAGGGCCGCACGATCACGGGAATCGAGAATCTGATCCGCGACTCGCAGGTCACAAGCCGGAACCAAGGCCTGCCGGTGACCGGTAAGGATGTCGGTATCGCTTATATTGATACAGGGATCGATGCGACGCATCCCGATCTCCAGCTAGGCCAGAACGTAATTCAAAATACTTACTTCGCCACCGCGGATGTGCCGCTTGAGCTGCCAACGGGTTTCATACCGATCGTTCCCGTCGAGAATCAGCCTATTACGGATATCGAGGGCGGCCACGGTACATTCGGTGCTGGTGTAACCGCCGGTTCGGGAACGGCGTCCGGCGGCCTGTATCAAGGTATGGCACCGGGAGCCAAGCTCATCGGGATTCGTGCCGGAAACGATGTCGGCCTTTCAACCTACGCGATCGTACAGGCAATGGAATATGCGCTCGTCAAGCAGTATCAATACAACATACGTGTATGCAACAACTCGTATGGAACGACCCTGGCCGATCTCCCCTACGATCCAAATGATCCGGTCAATGTCGCGACCCGCACGATGCACGACCGAAATATCACCGTGGTGTTTGCCGCCGGCAACGATGGCGACGCTCCTAACATGATCAATCCATTCTCAGTCGCTCCTTGGGTGATCTCAGTCGCGGCGGGCGAAAAGCAAGGCTTGGGAACACCCGCGGCATTTTCGTCACGCGGAAACGACAACGGAACCGGCAGTGATATCGCAGGACAGCCCGCTGATCCCGATACGGCACCGAATCTCCGTCCAGACATTCTCGGTTCGGGCGTAGATATAAAGAGTGCCCGTTCCAAGGCTCCGGGCGTTACGAATGTGGCGGGTACGATCCCCGTGTTTGTCGGAGCTAATGACCTTTCGACCATACCGCCGGCCTTTTTGCCATACTACACGACCTCACAGGGAACAAGTTTCTCGACACCTCAGGTAAGCGGTATCGTCGCTTTGATGATGGAAGCAAATCCACTGCTGACGCCGGATGAGGTAGTTACTATCCTTAGACAGACCGCGACGCCAATGCCGTATGAAGAGCGCATAGTAGGCGCAGGCTATGTTGACGCCCATAACGCTGTCCGGAGGGCAAAACTGCTTTCAGCGGTTACTCACCCGGCGGATCTCTTTCCATCCAATGACCCCAACGCACCAAAGATAGTCGACGGAGCCGACGACCAGCTCGGTACTACGGCGCAAGATATTATCGAAGGGTATTTCACTTACGATGCAGCCTCGGATCAATTGGTCTATAAGCTCGTCCTCGCCGATGCGTCGGTGCAGACACCGAATATGCGCTGGACAATGCAGTCGACATTTGGAACCGTGCAGATATTTGTAACGGCATCGGTCGACGAAACGACAACAACGTTTGAATACGGCAAGATCACAACTCTCGCTACAGGAACACAAAATCAGGAAACGATCGGGGCGGCCGATTTCGGTCAGCTCGTCGGAAACGAGATCACGATAAAGATCGGACTCAATAAAATAGTAACTGCCGTCGGAACGAACGTGCGCGGTACGACATCGACCGCCACTCAGGCTCGATCGCAGCTTATGATCGGTTCGTCATTGTCAGGGGGATTGTTATTAAATTCGGATAGTGCGACCGGATCCGATTTCGATGTTTCGGAAGAGGCTGCACCAACTCCAACTCCAACCCCGACGCCAACTCCAAC
>CAZVDM010000089.1:0-4728 GCA_964625555.1 uncultured Chloracidobacterium sp. | reverse complement strand
CCGACTCCTACGCCGACTCCTTCGGAAGCCGGGGCCGGGAAAAACAAGTTCGAGGAGCGATATTCCGGGACGATCAATCCCGGCCAGGCCTCTGCACTTATACGGTTTACGCTAAGATATTCGCATCTCGAGGCAAAGGTGAACCAAAATCACGGAAATGAGCGTCTCTACTTCGACATTTTGGATTCCAACGGCAACCTTATTGCGACGGCAGAAGATAATGAAATCGATTTCGAGGGTCTGGCGCTTGGCGAGTATGTTTTCCGGATCAGAGGAAGTGTATCCCGAGCAGTAGATTTCACGATAAAGTGTAAGCAAGAACGCTAGATATAACAAAAGAACCTCTCCGGTCGCTTGATCGGGAGGTTTTTCATATCGATTCTGCAATTATTGTTTTACGAACAGTTCTTCCAAATTCCAAAGTGAGTAGGGAAAGATGCCGCTCGGGGAATAATTTCCGACACGGGCATTTACGGCCGCTAACACGTGTCGGGCCGCGATCGGTATTACCGGCATTTCTTCGCCCATGATCGTCTGGATCTCATTGAAAATCGCATGACGCTTCTTCGAGTCTAGTTCCACGGACTGCTCCGCGAATAGTTTGTCGATTCGCGCTTCCCAATCGCTCGCTGGGACTCTTTGCTTTGGATGCCATTGATGTGTTCCTGCTGAACTGATCAGAAAGTTTTGATAGGATGACGGTTCTGTGTCGGTCTGAGAGAGTCCGAAAAGCAAGGCGTCATATTCGAAAGTCTTTGACCAACGGTCGCTCAGGGCAGCATTTTCGATCGGCACGACTTGGATCTTTATCCCTAATTTTGCAAGATCTTCCTGTATCACGGAGGCCATCAGTTTACGCGCTTCGTTCTCAGCCGGAACGATCAAGCTAAATTCGACAGGATTTCCCTTGGCGTCGGTCAGAACGGGAACTTCGCCCGTGCCGCCCTTTTGAAAACCGGCATCTTTGAGCAATCGCGATGATCTCTCGATACTATGCTCTATCTTCGGTAATTCAGGGGAGATCCAAACCCGGTTCGCGGGCGAAACAAAACCATAAAGCGGGGAAGCGAGTCCTTGAAGGGTTATCGACGTAATTGATTGCCGATCGATCGCCATCGAAATAGCTTGGCGAAAACGCTTGTCACTAAACCACGAGTATTTGACTTCGCCGGCGAACGACTTGCCGTCCACCGAAATATTCAGATTGAACCACATATGATCGATACTTAGCCCTGGACCGGCATCGACCGCTTTGACAAATTCAGAGCTCTTTGAAAACTCGATGTAGTCGGTCGGCCTAACGCGGTCGGCGAGATCGAGCGAACCTTGGCTCAGTCGGACAAATGTATTGTTGGCATCGGGCAATACTTCGATCTTGAATTTATCGAGGTATGGGAGTTGTGTCCCCGCTTGGTCTTTCTTCCAATAATATGGATTGCGGGTATATTCAATGCGCTCGCCCGGAATCGCCGATTCGACGATAAACGGACCGCTTGAGATAATGCTCGTTGCCGGTGCATTGATCTTCCACGCCTCGGCGAATTTGCCTGCTTTAAGATCGCCGTTAAGCAAGTGAGATGGTAGAACGCCGAGGTTGACCAGATAGTTCTCAGCCGATGCAACAGGCTGAGGAAAAGTCAGTTCCATTTCTCGGTCGTCGATACGCCGAGTAGTAATTTCCTTTCCGCCTACGAGCATTGCATCTCGATAGGCGGGGGAATTTGTTCTTTCGTCATAAATAGCAGCGAGAGTGAATATTACGTCCTCAGTGGTAAGATCGTCGCCATCGGAGAATTTGAGAGTCTCACGAAGCTTAATGGTTACTGTTTTTCCGTCTGTCGAGGCCGACCAACTTTCTGCCAGAGCGGGGACATATTGCTGTGTTGAGTGGTCAAAATCTATAATGCGGCTCGTCAGAGGGACAAAGGTTGCCGCGATCGTGGCTTCGTCGGATGCCATGACATAGTTAAATGATCGCGGCGGAGTCGTCAGCCGATAGGTGATACCTCCGCCGCGCGTGCCGTTTCCACGCGGCACAACGGCATTCTTCTTTCCACTATTGGTTTGCGGGTCGAGGCTACAGGAGCTGAAGAGCAAACCTGCAAGCAGAATCATCAAACTAACAAATTTTAAGGGTTGCAGCGCCATAAATGGACTCCATTTCTAACCGATTAAATAGAAAACTGACGTAGGATAAGCGCTTCAGAGTTTAGAATTTTTCGTTTTGCAAATCAATTCTCCATAGACAAGAATGTCTTAGTCCCGATCAAATATGTTTTGGGTAGCCACACGAAAATTACTGCAGGGTTTACTGATGGTGCTGATAGTTTCGGCGATCACATTCACATTGCTTTCTTCTGCAGGAGGCGACGCCCTTGCTAACATCCGAGACAATCCTCAGGTGTCGGAGACAACGATCAACTCCCTTACTAAAGTTTACGGACTCGACCGTCCATTTTCAGATCGTTACGCGATTTGGCTTACATCGGCGTTAACTGGGGATCTCGGTGAGTCATTCTCATTCCGGGTTCCGGTTCGCACGGTCGTTTTACCACGTTTCTTGAACACTGCCTGGATCGGCGTCGCCGCACTGATCGGCGCGACGATAATTTCGATCATGCTTTCGATCCTCAGCATAATTTATCGAAACAGAATTTTTTCCGGTGCGATCGACGCATTGATCCTCGTAAGTGCGTCGACGCCTCGAATAGTAACGGCTCTTTTGGCGCTTGTCCTTGCGCTTTATCTGGGGACGCCCGCGGCGAATATCGCTAGCTCAATTCAGTTTGTTGCGGCCGTCGCCGTTTTGGCGCTACCGCTGGTATCGATATTTCTCGCCCAGCTCACTGACGCCCTCAAAGAAGCAATGAACGAAGATTTCGTGCGGCTTGCCCGTGCTAAAGGCCTCAGTGAATGGGCCGTTATTGGTCGTCACGCCATTCGGCAGGCACTGAATCCATTCCTCACGGTCATTGGGCTTTCATTCGGTGGACTCCTTGGCGGATCGGTGATCGTCGAGGCGGTGCTCGGATGGCAAGGTATCGGAGCCCTTATGGTCGGCGCAGTAAAAAGCCGCGATGTACCGCTTGTAATGGGCATCGTTCTAGTTGCGAGCGTCGCCGTTTGGATCGGGAATACAGGAGCAGAGTTAATGCAGGCGCTCAATGACCCTCGGTTGCGAACGGCAGACAAAGCGAAAGATTAAGATGAAGGATCGTTCGGACATAAGAAGGCACCGCCGGAGCCGCGCCGCTCTCATCGGAACTACCATTATTGCAGCATTCTATTTCGCTGCGTTGTTTGCGGACACTATTGCGCCGTATAACTACCGCGACCAGGTCCGTAAACAGCCGTCTGCACCGCCTACAGTTATTCACTTTCGGGATAATAACGGCCAATTGCACCTGCAACCGTTCATATATTCTAATAAACTTGTCGACGCGCGGGATCTAGTTTATGAAGACGACCTGTCACAGCCTTTTACCTTGACCTTTTTTGTTTCCGGTAGTTCCTACCACCTTTTTGGACTAATACCGATGGATCTGCATCTGTTTGGTGTACGAGAGGTGGACGGGAAGGAAGCGCCCCGAATTAATCTACTAGGGACTGACCTACTAGGCCGTGATCGGTTTTCGCGCTTATTGTTTGCTATGCGATTCTCTTTGCTGGTCAGTCCCATTGGGACGCTTTTGGCGTGTATCATTGGCGTCGCAATCGGCTCGATCAGCGGCTATTCGAACCCTACCATCGATTCAATTCTGATGGGTGTGGCCGACACGATCATCTCCCTCCCGACGCTTATTCTGATACTGGCAGCGAGAGCTGCTTTTCCGCCCGAATTGCCCCCGCTCCGAGCTGCCTTGCTTTTGATCCTTATTTTTGCTGCGGCTGGTTGGGCCGAAATGGCCAGGCTTGCCAGAGGTCTGGTCGTGTCAATGAAAGAACAGGAATTTGTAATGGCGGGTCGATCGATCGGGCTGACCGAATTCCGGCTATTGTCACGGCACGTTTTGCCCAATATTATGTCGCCACTGCTCGTTCAAGCGACACTAATGCTTCCTGCATTTCTGCTGGCGGAGATAGCTTTGTCATTTCTGGGCGTCGGATTGCAGGAGCCCGAGCCTAGTCTGGGAAACATGCTCTCATCCGCAAGCGACCTTCCCCTGCTAAGGCGTTCGCCCTTTCTGCTACTGTCACCAGCCATCGTGATCTTTTTTTTCGTTCTCGGCATTCGCCTGATCGCCCGTCATCGTCGTACAAAGCTGACATCAAAAGTCGAATGAACATGGCTACCGGAACAGTTCGAAGGCAACTTTCGCGGGCTCGCTCTATTTATTAGATTGGCTCCGCATGTAAGACTCGAACTCACAACCCTTCGGTTAACAGGGAATCGAAAATGGAAGGACTTACTGGGTGGATTCAGGTGGGAAGAGTGAGGACCTTTAAGTGCCCCTAACTTGTTGAAAACATTGGTGCCGTCTACAAGATTTGAACTTGTGGCCCTATCGCGTGTGAAGCGCCGAATGTTTCGTGCTATCCGAGACAGAACGTTACTCTCGGTATCTAGAACGATTCGGATCAGAATCGACTCCGTGTAGTCCTAATTTTAGTCCTATACGCAAAAAGACGAACATAAGTTCGTCCCTCGCACTCTTTAAATACTTATATTTATTGAGCTTAAATGGAGCCGGTGATAAGACTCGAACTTACGACCTGATGATTACAAAT
>CAZVDM010000088.1:0-14152 GCA_964625555.1 uncultured Chloracidobacterium sp. | reverse complement strand
GCGGATCTCTATACGCGTGTCGGGTTTGGTGCCGGTGTCTATTGTGTGTTGGAATGCCGCGTAAAACTCAGGCCGGCAATCGGGATAGCCGCTCGAATCTTCGGCAACCGCACCGATATAGATCGAGCCCGCACCGATGACCTCGGCCCAACTCGTCGCGATCGAGAGCATATTCGCATTTCGAAACGGAACGTAGCTTGATGGAATATCTTTCGACGCCAGGTCGGCCTCGGTAACCGCGATCGTTTCATCTGTCAGCGACGAACCGCCGATCTTTGCCAGATATTCGATCGAGACGTCAAGCCGCTTATTAATGCCGTAATGGTCGGCGATGTCGTTAAATGCCTTTCGTTCTCTCTTCTCAGTTCGCTGTCCGTATGAAATGTGAAGGAACGCAAGTTCGTCATTTTCAGATCGAGCCAACGCCGCCGTGACGCAGCTGTCCATTCCTCCCGAAGCTAAAACGATCGATCTGCTGTTCATAACAAAGTTCAGAGTGCAAGCTTTAGCTTGTCTCAAGGTGACGTCGGAACAAGCTAAAGCTTGCACTCTGAACACTCAAACTCTCCGCGCGTCAGATCCCCAGATATATTTGTGCAGCTGTAAATTCAACCGCGCTTTCAGGCCGCTTCGTGAAACGGCTTCCGCGATCTCTGCTAAATTCTCAATGCCATGGACTGGCGAGATCAATATCTCTCGACATCGATCTTCAAGATCGTATTTCGTTATCGTCTCTTTCGCAAATACCCAATCGGCCATGTCAGCGATGACGAATTTCACTTCGTCTAGATCCTCGCGAAGCCTGAACAGGTTAGGCCAGTGATTACGCCCGGATTCGCCGGATGCCGGGCATTTTATGTCGAGGATGATCTTTGCTCGCGGGTCGACTTGCTTTGTCGAGACGAACCCACCGGTTTCTATGAGAACTTCGTAGCCGCGGTCGCAGAGTTCGGTGATGAATGGGAAGACGTTTTTTTGAGCAAGGGGTTCGCCGCCGGTAACCTCAACTAGATTGCAGCCGTATTCCTCAAGTTTACCGAAGATATCTTCCCATGACATCCTTTCTCCGCCCGTAAATGTGTACTCGCTATCGCACCAAACGCACCGCATCGGACAGCCCGTCATGCGCACAAATGAACACGGCCGGCCGGCATGAGACGACTCGCCTTGTATTGACATAAATATCTCAGTAATGCGGAGATCCATAGGAATTTAGCCACGAATCATACAAATGGCACAAATTAAGAGTCTATTATTATTTTCGGTGCTTTGGTTAATCAACCAGCGTGGAATTGATCGCTCTTATTTGCGGCATTCTTGTTATTCGTGGCTAAAACAATCCAAACCAGCCAAAATAGCCGATCACCTCACCGAGGCCAAAAGACGCGAGGTTTGCAATAATGATCGCCGAGAATGAGCGCGTCCAATCGCCTTTTTCGAGGATACCTCTGCCGCGAAATGCAAGCCAAAACAAAATGCATTCGCCGACCGGAGCGAAGACCTCGGCGACTAGCAGGTATAACGCTCGGGACTGGCCGAAAAAGATCGCCGGCAAAACGAGTACGACGATCGGATATGTGCACGCCGTCAGCCAGACGCCACATGCCAGTTTCTGCCTAGTTGAGAGCTTTTGAGACAGGCCGAAAAAGAGTATCGGAGTTTCGATCAGGATCGTGACCAGATAGCCGAGCGGCAGAAACCGCCACAGATCGCCAATCGGCAGGTCTTGTGTTTGAGCTTTAACCGGTTCGATCGCGTCGAATAGAAACATATTTGTCAGAACCATCTGCGGTAGCGGGCGGTTGAAGATCACAATTGAATCACTTATCAGTCTCCGCGAAATTCCGCGTTCAACCACCCGCTACCGCAGGCGGTTCTGACTAGAGCATCTTGATCAAAAACGGAAACTCGGCCATGACGTGGGCGATGGCGAATGCAAAATAAAGATCGCGAGTTGTCGTGTAATCCACTGCGAAACCAAACCATAAAGCGATCACAAGCAATACGCTCACCGCAAAAACAGTCAGTACGATCTTCGGATATCCACGTTTGTTCGACAGCAGCGGTATCTCGCTCAGCCGCCACGGTATCGCACGTCTATCGACTAAAGGAATCAGCAATATCCAGACGAAATAATGTATCGATTCGAGAAAAACGTGCGTTGCGACCAATACGTGGCTTGAGATGCCCGGCAATATCTGGCTTCCCGCGTGCTGCGAGATCCGCCAGAAGAGGTTTGTTTCTTCCGATAGGTTCGGTCGCGTTGAGAACGCGAGCCAAATCGCGACAAGGAAGATCGGAATTGACGCAAGGCAGAAATGATATGCGCGCAGCCATTCGGGTTTCGTTCGGCGGATCTGCCGTTCAAGAAACCACATTGCGATGAAAGGATGGATATAGACGAGAGCAAGGCTCCAATATTGCGGCACTATCCACGCTAGAGCGGCGAGCAAAAAGGCGACCGGGAATGCCAACGCCCAGTCGCTTTTCGGCCGCTGTTTGCCGCGAAGATAAAATAGAAGACCGCCCCAAAGTATGAACGCCGTATTCCAAGTCGCCGCAAATATCGCCCAGCCTGCTTCGCTCCAGAGCCAGTTTCCACTTGCAAAATAGAGTGTCAGATACGAGGCGGCGAGTACGAGCACGCCGCCGATACCGACGCTGTAGAACAAGCGCGACTTGCCCCAACGCAGCGGCATTCGAGCTGCGAAGTATCGAAACTCCATCACGTTGTGCACTCCCGCGAACACAAATATCGTCGCGATCGAAGCCCCCAATGGAAAACTGCCGATCAACCACGCCGCGATCGCGCACGCTACGACGAACGCACCCACAAAGACATGTGCGCTCGTCAACTCGAAATGACGGGTACTTATCTCTTGCACTTTCCTTATTTATTTGCCGGCGAGATCCTGACGATCTTTTCCGTGTTCGCGGATGATTGCGTATCGGGAACGATCAGTTCGATCTCATCGCCGTCCGTCTTCTCGATGCGGATGTTGCGTTCGTGAGCATAAGCTCCGCCGAGCATTGCGCTTCGGTTAAATAGCTTGCTTGTGATTCCTGACAGGAGCGGCGGGGCGACGTTAGCGTAAATAAAGGTTGCGGTCAGTGTGATGCCCGAGATCACGGCGAGAACCACCAAATTTCGCACGCCCTTTGTCGAGGCCTTGCCCGAACGGATAAGCCAAAATCCGCCGAAGACCAAAGCAAGACTCAGAAATGCTCCGCTAACGATCGTTTGTGTTTTGGTGAACGCGTTGCCATTTTCGCGTGTGACGGCAGCCGTATCGTCAGAGCCGTCATCTGCCGCATCAAGCTCGGCACGTAGATACTTGAGCGTTGTTTTCGGGATCCGCAGCACAGGCTGACTAGCATTTCGGTCGAGCCTGATCGACATATCAGCAGTAGCGTTATACAGAACTTTCGGCGTACGGTTTGGCGTTTGGCCGGGACGTGCGATGTCTGAAAATGCGATGATCGAACAGAGCATCATTACCACGGCCAGAGCGAGTATTCGTTTCATTTTTATCTCCTTTTATTCGATTGGCGACGGCCCGTAATTGAAACCGATTTCCTATTCATCGTCCTTATTGCTTTCTTTGTCGTTTGGCCAGTTTTTGGGTGCAGGCACACTTAGCTCGATCACAGACGCATCCGAAACCGTTAGGTTGATACTTCCGCCCGCAGACGTCCAATAGCCGAATGCCTTTTTGTCGAAGAGCGTGCTCGATATGCTCCGCAGCTCGGGAGGCGGGCCGGCATTGGCATAAACAAAGGTCGCGGCCGAGCCAATGACGCCGATCATTGCCAAAATGACCAGCGATCTGCCGGTCTTCGTTGCCGATCTGCCGCCGCGAACGAACCACATTCCGCCAAAAACAAGCGCCAGGCTAAGAAACGCACCGCTGACGATCGTCTGAGTTCGCGAAAAACTGCCTGTTGCAGATGCCGTATTGTCGCCGTCGCTATCGAGCTGATCGATCTCCGCCCGCAGCTGCTTTAGCTGTTCGCGCGGAATACTCAGCGTCGCGACCTTTGTTTTCGAGTCCATGCGGATCGACATGAATGTCTTGACCGGCTCAGCTTTTGGAGCCGGCGTTGGTTTGGGCGTCTTCGCCGGCGCGATATCAGAAAAAGCAGCAAATGACGAAAGTAAGATCATCATTGAAATGCAAAGTACTCGTTTCATTTTTCTCTCCAAATGTATGTGAAATTCGGGTGAATTATAACAGCATTTATCTAATTGTGAACGACCTGTGGCGCTTAAATTTGCATCCTCTTTAGCTGGTTCTTGCGGCATTTGAAGCCTCGCGTTACAATTTCGTCATATGCGAGCACAACTAAAGCGATTTATCGAGGCGATGGACGAAAATTCGATCGCCATTATTCCCGCGGCGCACGAGGCAACGAGAAGCTACGATACCGAATACAAGTTTAGACAAGATTCGGATTTTTGGTACCTGACCGGCTTTCCCGAACCGGATGCTATCGCCGTGATCGATCCGCGTTCTAAAAAGCCATTCACGTTATATGTGCGTCCGCGCGATCCGGTGATGGAGACGTGGTTTGGACGGCGACAAGGCGTCGACGGCGCGGTGAAAAACTACGGAGCGGACAAAGCGGAGTCGATAGATAAATTTGAGGCCGATATGGCAAAGCTGATCGACGGCCACGACACGCTGTATTACCGGTTTGCTCTCGACAGTGCTTTGGACCAGAAGATACTGCATTACCTATCGAACCAACGTCAGCGCCGTCTGAAAACCGCATATCCGCCGCATACGATCGTCGATCCGACGATCATCATCGGCGACATGCGGCTGCATAAGAATGCAAAAGAGATCGAGCAAATGCAGACGGCCGCAGACATCGCTGCCGAAGCTCACATTCTGGCGATGAAAAAGGTCAAGCCGGGAATGAACGAGGGCCAGGTCGAGTCCCTAATGGAAGCTTACATGCGCGACAAGGGCGCCAGCGGCGTCGCCTACAATTCGATCATCGGCGGCGGCGAGAACGCGACCATTCTGCACTACGTCGAGAACAATATGCCGCTCAAGGACGGCGATCTGATCTTGATCGACGCCGGAGCCGAATTCGAAGGTTATGCTTCGGACATAACGCGCACATTTCCCGTCAACGGCAAATATACGCCGGCTCAACGCGAGGTTTACGATGTCGTTCTCGATACGCAGCTGCAGTGTATCGAATACACAAAAACAGGAAACACCGTGAAAGGCCGTCAGGACTTTTCGATCGAACTGCTCACCGAAGGAATGAAAAAGCTCGGCCTGCTCAAGGGAAAGACCAAGGACCTGATAAAGAAGAAGGCCTACATGAAATATTACATGCATGGCGTGGGCCATTATCTCGGGCTCGATGTTCACGACGCCGGAAGGTATTTCACCGATCAGCAGGCGAAAAACTCGAAGCCGTTTGCTCCCGGAATGGTCTTGACCGTCGAGCCGGGCCTATACATCCCACCCGATGACAAGACCGCACCGGCCAAATATCGCGGCATCGGCATCCGAATTGAGGACGATGTCGTCGTTACGAAAGACGGTAACCTGAATCTTACGTCTAAAGTGACAAAGGATCCGGACGAGATCGAAGCGATCATGGCGAAGAAAAAGTAAGGATCGCAAACGCGAAAAAAACCGAAGCTTTTGGCTGAATACGATCGGAGGCTCAATGAAACGGTCGATCATCTCCTTACTTGCCGCATTCGCACTAACAGCGGCGTATTATGTCCTCGCATTGATCGCCGGCCCGATCGTCAGCGGCGGGCCGCCAATGGCCATTCCCTCAGGACTATATGCGCCGATATCATTGCCTTCTCGCGTATTTCGGGCAATAGTCCCGGAATCTATACAGATGGCAACAATTTCGACTCCGGGCGTCGAACCGGTGCTGTTCTTTACAGGTAATGTGTTATTGCTTTCGGTATTGATCTTTGCGATCGTTAGCCTGATCTCAAGAAAGGGAAATTAATATGGACCTTCACACCCTTGCAAAAGAACTTCCGGCATTATTTTCTGCGTTACTTGTAGCGATACTGTTCATCCAATCGGGTCTCGACAAGGTCTTCGATTGGAAAGGCAACCTCGAGTGGCTTACGGGACATTTTTCCACGACGTTCTTGAACAGATTTGTTTGGATAATGCTCGCAAAGATCACGGTCGCTGAACTAATGACCGGTTTTCTGGCTGCGGCCGGGATCATATATTTTTTCACCGCAGGCTCGACATTGCTTATCTTTTACGCTTCGATCATCGGAACCGCATCGATCACCGCGCTGTTTTTTGGACAGCGAGTTGCAAAGGACTACGCCGGAGCCGCCGTTCTGGTGCCTTACTTCATTTTGCTTATCGCAATGATGTATCTGACAAATCCGAACGCGAAATAAAAAGCACCGGACATCATGTCCGGTGCTTTCTGTACTATTTACTACCCAATTAATAGGTTTGGATGTTAAGTATCTGCGAAAGGATCGTGCCGAGAATGCTTAGCGATCCGTTGTTATTAGTTCCGTACTGATAGTCGCCGTTGTAGTCATTCTGGTAACGGCTGTTCGAGCCGTCCTGATAACCACGCTGGAAACCCTGCTGGAAGTAGTACTGGTACTGAGCACGGCTGACGTTGCTCTGGTATCCGATCGTTCCGCTGCGATAAACGCTCGAATTTGACCAACTCGCACGTCGGCGGTTGTCACGATCATTTCGTCCGGCCTGGAAACCCTGTCGGTAGCCTTCGTTCACTGCCTGACGGAGCAATGCAGCACCGTTGCGGTCAGTATCGTAGTATGTACCGTTGCGGTAAACGCGGTAGCGACTGCCATTGTTATTGACATTGTAATTGCCGTTATTGTAGACGCGGCGGTTATTGTTCATACGCGAATTTCGCATATTCCACTCGTTCTGACGCTGCTGCTCAAGACGGGCACGTTCTGCCGCGATCTTGGCACGCTGGCGTTCTGCCTTTTGGCGTTCCTTTTCGGCTTTACGGTCGTTACGCTGATCGTATCGCTGATCGTTTCGACGGTCGTCACGATCCTGCGCATTTGCGATCTCGCTCGTACCCAATAACGCGACCAGACCCAACGCTGACGCTGCTGCAAATTTCTTAAAATTAATTGATCTCATGATTACTCCTCGTATATCCCTGCTCGTACTTTTACTTCACGTTCTTTGGATCTCCGAATGAGATCCGCGAAGTGTAAAGTCCTGTAAATAATTGATAATTAACGACTTATCAATCCGCACAATATACATATCAACCATCGTGCCATTGGGGTAACATCTGTTTGTTCTCATACGTTTACACGCAAAAACACCTTCTGCCGGATCTCCATCCTGTAGCAGAAGGTGTGTGTTTTACTCGAATCGTCTATCGAACGACCGCTATTTTATGAATTTCGGTCAGCGTGTCAGGCGAGTGATAGTGAATTTTGCCTTGTATTTTTTCGGGTCGATCTTTCCGTTAACCGTCGGCGAAGGTGTCAGGGACTCGAGATTGATGGCGAAACCGTCGAATTGATCGCCTTGCGCACCCATGCCTGTGTTGAGTTCGAACTCCTTAGTGCCCAAACGCTTTGACGTGACTCTGATCTTGACCTTGGCATTACCCGCCCAAACGCACTGAGTGCCCGTCGGGCAGCGTGAATCTTCGAGGACCGAGATAAATTTGACCTTGAGTTTGCTGCGGCTGCCCGTTTTCTCCTTTCCGGCCTTTAGTTCCAGCCTGTCGGGCGACTGAGCGGCAGCGAATGTGGTTAATCCTAATATCGCAATGAGTGTAAAAATAATTGTTTTCATAATAGCCTCCGTCGAATCGGCTACTTCCGGTTCGCTAAGCTTAGAACGATTTTCACGGGTCAGCGTTGCAATAAATCGAACTCGTCGATCGGTCAGAAGCACCTACTGATCGCCGGGTTCCGGACCTCCGGTCAGGCCGATCCGCTGCTTTGCTAACCTCTTGCAGCGGCAAACGCCCCGATAACATGCGGCCAAATTTTCGTTGACATTCCAACGAGTATAACTTAATTTATTTATCTAACTACAATCTCCGGGCCGAAAGGCCCCTAGGGTCGCGGCTCACGGGCAAAAACACCTGTACGAATTTTTATCCCACGATTCGCCGTCTCATTTGATAGCGTAGGGCGAATCCGTCTTTCCTTTTTGAATTACCGGAGCAAACGTGAAGAGCAGAAACCATTCAGTCTATTTCGCAGTTCTTGGTTTACTGGCCGTTCTCGCAGCCGTGAGCTTTCAGGCCGCTGGCCGGCGGTCGTCGGCGGAATTGTTGAAACCAGAACTTCACGAATCAAAGTTAATGCCAGATCTTGCGGGCCCCGACGCGAAGCAGTACCTTCGCGAACGAGGTCTGGACGATTCACTCGCAGCAGCCATTTCCCGGGGCAAATACAGCGTGCGAACGGTTTCAGGAAGAGATTCGGCAGGCTTGATGATGGCTGAGAATTTGCGGCAGGAATTTGTTTCGTATTTTTCCGCCGATGGTTCAAAGCTTATTCCGCGCGATCCTTCGGCAGATTGGGAATTTTCTCTTAGTATCAAGGGTTACGCTCGAGCGAATCAGCGATTGCCCGTCGTCACGGGTGCCTGGTCGGCCGACAAGACGAACGTTTCAGCTTCGCACACCGTCGGTTCTTCGAACTCAAAAACTGCATTTCAGATCGACGAGGTCTTTGAAAACCGGACGGACGGTTTGGAGCAGACATTTGTTGTTCACACGCGTCCTGAGATCGCCGCAGAGGCGTCAGATCTCCCGCAAAACCAAATCAGGATCGTCCTTGGTGCAAACGGCGATCTCGACCCAAAGGTCTCCGATGACGGTCAGGCGATAGTTCTGATGAAAAAAGGCGCGGCCGTCCTGCGTTACGACAAGCTGAAAAGCTGGGACTCCGAGGGCAAGGGCCTAGCTTCGCGGATGGAAGTTGACGGAGACGAAATCTCTCTGGTGGTCGAGGACGAGGGTGCGATCTATCCGATCACGATCGACCCGACATTCACGCAGGTGAGAAAGATCGTGGCATCGGACGGCGTCGCAGGTGACCTATTCGGCCGGTCGATCGCCTTGAGTGGTGATACTGCGATCGTCGGCGCAATTTCAGACGATGTCGGGCCGAACGCTAATCAGGGCTCGGCCTACATTTATGTGCGCAACGTAGGCGGCGACAATAACTGGAGTGAAGTTAAAAAGCTCACGGCATCCGATGGCGGAGCAAACGACGGGTTCGGTTCCGCGGTCGCAATTTACGGCGATACTGCGTTCGTCGGAGCCGAGGGAGATTTGGCTGGTGGTCAAGGCTCGGTCTACATCTTTTCGCGCAACGCGGGCGGTATCGACAATTGGGGGCAGATCAAGAAACTCTCGCCCAGCGACGGAGTTGCTTTCGGCTCCTCACTCTCCATTGATCAGAATACGCTCGTCGTCGGCGCCCGGGGTTTCTTTGACGGTGAGACCGGCACACAGGGTGGGGCTTACATCTTCGAAAGGGATCAAGGCGGGGCGAATAATTGGGGGCTGGTCAAGAGGATCGAGGCCAACGATGGCGGAATTGGTGATTTTTTCGGCTCGTCAGCGGCCATCAAGGAAAACACCGTATTTATCGGGACCGGTCGAACTCGCGCATACGTTTTCGAGCGCGATGAAGGGGGAATCGACAATTGGGGTCAACTGAAAATACTGTTTTCCCAGCAAGGTAGTCTCGATGTGGGTTTTGCCACGTCGATCTCCGTCGATGGCAACACTGCGGTCGTCGGTGCGCCGGAAGATTTCGAAGACGAGAACGATGACCTACAGGGCGCCGCGTATGTTTTTGGGCGCAACATCGGCGGTGAAAACAACTGGGGTCTGATCAAACGAATTATTGCTGTGGATGGTGCGGCGTCCGACCTCTTCGGCAACTCTGTTGCGGTCAGCGGAGAAAGGATCGTTGTCGGCTCGTTTGGCGACGACATCGGAGCAAACCTGGACCAGGGCTCGGCGTACGTTTTCGAACGACATGCCGGCGGGACGGACAATTGGGGCCTGGTCAACAAGCTCTTGGCCTCTGATGCTGCTTCGAACGACCGGTTCGGCTTTACGGTTGCTTTTCAAAACAAAACGGCGCTATTGAGCTCTCCTAAATTCGGCCCCGGAACCTCCGGGCCGGACGCGGTCTATGCCTTTGTCCAGACGAACGATTCGTGGGTCGAGACCGTCAAGCCGCTGCCGGCCAGCTGCACCGTCGAAGACTATTTTGGCGAAGCGGTCGCAATATCGGGTGACACCGCGATCATTGGTGCTCAAGGTGACGACGTTGGCCCGAATGCCGAACAAGGCGCAGCCTACGTTTTTGAGCGGACCGGAACGAGCTGGACCCTGGTCAAAATGATCGCGGCTGTCGACGGTGCGGCGAATGACTCGTTCGGTTCGTCTGTCGCCTTGAGCGGCAGCACAGCGATCGTCGGCGCTTACGCGGATGACGCGGGAGCAAATGTCAATCAGGGTTCGGCTTACATCTTCGAGCGCGACGCCGGAGGCTTGAATAATTGGGGACAAGTCAAACAAATAGTTGCGTCGGACGGATCGGCAGAAGATTGGTTTGGATCGTCGGTCGGGATTTCGGGAGATCGGATAGTGGTCGGAGCGTTTCTCGATGACGTTGGCGCAAACGCCAATCAGGGTTCAGCTTACGTTTACGAACGAAACTCGGGCGGCGCTAATAATTGGGGCGAAGTCAAACATCTTTTCGCCGCGGACGGTGCAGCATTCGACGGCTTTGGCCAGTCCGTTGCCGTGAGCGGCGATACCGCGGTCGTCGGCTCGTATGCCGATGATATCGGCGCTAATGCAAATCGGGGCTCTGCATATATTTACGAGCGGAACAACGGCGGTGCCGGCAACTGGGGCGAAATTAAAAAGGTCACGGCCTCGGACGGTGCACTTGGCGACGAATTTGGCGCAGCGGTTGCAATTGAAGCCAACTTGCTCATCGTCGGAGCATTCACGGACGACACAGGCACGAACATCAATCAAGGCTCGGCTTATGTATTCGACCGCAATACTGGCGGGGCGAACAATTGGGGCGAGGTCAAGAAACTGACCGCCTCTGATGGCGCAGGCGGCGACAATTTTGGCATTTCCGTCGACATTAGCGGCGACGCGGCAATTGTCGGCTCACATTATGACCAGATCGGATCGAACGATTACCAGGGCTCTGCTTACGTCTTCCGGCAAAATTCGGGCGGCTCAAATAACTGGGGACAGGTCAGAAAGATCACCCATGCCGACGGCGAGGCTTATGACATTTTCGGTCGCGACGTCGCCATTTCCGGAAATACATCGATCGTCGGTGTTGGTTTCGACGATGTCGCCGGCGGCATCAACCAAGGTTCCGCTCGCGTTTTCGTCAGCGGCGGCGACATCTGGAATCAGCAGGCGTTGCTCGCACCGCTGCCCGAACCGAATTGCGGAACGAACGATGAGTACGGAACTGCCGTGGCGATCTCGGGCGATACGGCCGTCATCGGTGCACAGGCGGATGACGTCGGTATCAATGTGAATCAGGGGTCTGCATACATTTTGGAACGGAACGCAGGCGGGCCGAACAATTGGGGCGTCGTCAAACTGCTGACCGCATCTGACGGCGAAGCAAATGAATTCTTTGGCGGCTCGGTCGCAATCAGTGGTGATAAGGTGATCGTCGGAGCTTCGAACGATACGATCGGAGCCGAAACTCAACGAGGATCTGCATATATTTACGAGCGCAATAATGGCGGGCCTGACAATTGGGGCGAGGTCAAAAAATTGGTCGCCCTTGACGGCGCAGAGGACGACCTGTTCGGCAATTCCGTTTCGATCAGCAACAATCTCGTCGTCGTCGGGGCGATCTTCAGCGGGAGCGGAACGCTAGGCAACGGTGCCGCATACATTTTTTCGCAGAATGCAGGCGGTGGAAATAATTGGGGACAGATCAAAAAGCTTGTTGCTCCGGACGGAGCAGACTCTGATTCCTTCGGCATTTCGGCCGCAATCAGCGGCGATTCGGTCGTCATCGGAGCGACAGAAGCCGACGTTTCCGCCGACGGCCAAGGGGCGGCATATGTTTTCGAACGCAGTCTGGGCGGCCCGAGCAACTGGGGACTTGCTAAGAAATTGATCGCCAGTGACGCTGCTGCCGCCGACAATTTTGGGCAATCGGTAGCGATAGACGGCGACACGCTGGTTGTGGGTGCCGAACAGGACGATACGGGAGCATTTATCAACAACGGCTCCGCGTACATCTTTGAACGGCACGCCGGTGGAGTAGAGAATTGGGGCCAGACCAAAAAGCTCGGTGCATCCGATGCCGCATCAACCGACCGTTTTGGCCAGTCGGTCAGCATTGACGGCGACGCGATAATTGTCGGTGCCCCATTCGACGATATCGTCGCCGCGACGGATCAAGGGTCGGCATACATTTTCTCCCAAAACGAGGGCGGCGCCGACAATTGGGGCCAAGTCGCTAAATTGATCGGTGGCGACGGCGTGGGCGGCGACCAGTTCGGATATGCGGTCGCGGTTAGCGGCGATAATTTCCTCGCGGGTGCATACCAGGCAACGGTTCCGACACCGCTGTCGCGCAGTTCGATCGGCGGGATCGTAAATGGTGCGGCCTACGTTTTTCGAGCAAGTGCGTTTTCTCCGTCTGCCGCCGCGGTCGCGATCAGCGGCAGGGCCCTGACAGCGAGTGGCGAAGGTATTCGCGATGCACGCCTCACACTCGTCGCTCCAGATGGTGAAACCAGAAGCACGGTTACCTCCTCGTTCGGTTATTATCGTTTTGACAACGTTCCCGTCGGAGCCACATATGTCATCAGCATTTCGGCGAAACGATATGCCTTTTCGCCGCAAACAGTACTGGTTACCGTATCGGATAAGATCTCGGATGTGGATTTTATGGCAGATCCGCAGAGATGATCTCGTAGGTCACGGCGATCGCGGTCACGTTTGGATCCGGGCCGGCCGCATTGCGATCTAACTCGCAGCAGCGTTGCCTGAGACTGCCTTGATCTTATCGATGATCGCATTGGCGAACTCGGCAGTCTTGGCGGTGCCGCCGAGATCCTTGGTACGGACCACGCCCTCGGCAAATACCGCCATCATTGCGTCCTCGACCGATTTGGCCGCCGCCGGTTCGCCGATGTATCGCAGCATGACGATCGCCGACATCAGGATTGCCGTCGGATTCGCAATTCCCTGCCCCGCGATGTCCGGTGCCGAGCCGTGAACGGCCTCAAAAACCGCGCCTTGCTCGCCGATATTCGCTCCGGGAGCCAATCCAAGCCCGCCGATCAAGCCTGCGCAGAGGTCAGACAGAATGTCGCCGTATAGGTTCTCCATGACCATCACGTCGAACTGTTCGGGCCGCATCACTAGCTGCATACAGCAATTGTCGATGATCTTGTCGTCGGCCTCGATGTCGGGAAACTCTTTGGCAATGTTGTAAAAGCATTCAAGGAAGAGGCCGTCCGAGAGCTTCATGATGTTGGCCTTGTGAACAGCCGTCACCTTCTTTCGGCCGAAATCGCGAGCGTACTGAAACGCATATCGCGAGATCCGTGTCGAGGCTTTCTCAGTAATGACCTTGAGGCTTTCGACAACCCCCGGAACGACCGTGTGTTCGAGGCCGGAATAAAGGCCCTCGGTGTTCTCGCGAACGATGACGAGATCGAGTTCGGGATAACGGCAAGGAATGTTTGGCAGAGCCTTGACCGGACGTACATTTGCATAAAGGTCGAGAGCCCGACGCAAGCCGACATTGACTGACGTAAAACCTTTACCGACCGGCGTCATGATCGGCCCTTTAAGCGCGACCTTTGTCCGACGCATCGAGTCGATCGCCGCCGCGGGCAGCGTTTCACCGTATTTTTCGAGTGCCTGCGACCCCAATATCTGAGTTTCCCAATTAAATTCGACGCCTGTCGCCTCGATGATCCTGACCGTCGCCGCGACGATCTCCGGCCCAATGCCATCGCCGGGAATGAGTGTAATCGTGTGTTTCATAACTTGTTGTCCTATAATCAAATTTACAACGGCCGATGAATAAAGGCCAAGCGGCGTATCGAGATGAACTCAGAAGTACTAATTATCGGCGGCGGCGTGATCG
>CAZVDM010000087.1:0-14298 GCA_964625555.1 uncultured Chloracidobacterium sp. | reverse complement strand
CTGCGAAACGCCCAATCGACGCGCGGCTTTGGCTTGCGTAAGGCCGCTCTGCTTTCGATATCGGGTTAGTTCGTGTCCGGTCATAACGCTCTGATGCTGTAAGAAATATTACAAGCTTGTAATAATTTACCTCTGATTTGATACACTGTCAATGATTTTCGTGTCACAATTTGATTCGAATTGTTATGCGTTCGGGATCAGAAATGCGCGTCTGCGGGAGATATTGTGAATGCCGCGATCAAGGTTTGGTACAAGCGGCGGTGAGGGAAATTGTGAATGGCGGTATCAGGGGCGGCGGAGACCGGGGAAATGCGATTGTTGCAGGGCGTTTTTTTATTGTCGCTGGGGTGCTTTTTGATTGTCGCAACGCGGTTTTCGACTGTCGCAAGCGGGTTTATGGACTGTTGCAGAAAAATTGTGCGTGTTCCTATATACTAACCGCGAAATAACACGAAAAGGCACTAAATAAGGGCCTTTCTCTTTTTTCGTGTGGTTTCGCGTGATTCGCGGGCCAAGATTCCTGGTTGCGTTGGACACACTCCCTACAGGTCGTGTTTCTGCCTATATCGCCGCGGGTTCCGACAGGATCGCGGCTGCGGCGGCTTTGAATTCCGGATTCTGCATTCTGAATTCTGAATTCTCACTTCCGTATGCGGCTTCCGAGTGGTCGAAGATGTCGTCGAGCTCTTTCTGGACCGAGCCGTGGCCGGCGGGGATGGATTTGAGCATCGGCTCGAAGTTTTGGAAATCGTACAGCTTGTTGTCCAGCAGGTGCGAGCCCGTCACGTGCGTCAGGGCCGTCATCATCGAACTGCGGATAAAGGGCGTTTCTTTTTCGAGCTCGGTGAGCAGGCGTTTGACTCGCGCACGTTTTAGATTGGGCTGCGAACCGCACAGATTGCACGGAATTATCGGGAACTGTTGCTGCTCGCTGTACGCGGCGATCTCTGCTTCCTGGCAATACGCGAGCGGCCGTATGATCGTGTTGCGGCCGTCATCCGAACGCAAGATCGGCGGCATCGCCTTGAGCTGGCCGACGTAGAAAAGGTTCATCAGAAACGTCGCGATGATGTCGTCCGCATGGTGGCCGAGCGCGATCTTAGTACAGCCCTCTTCGACTGCGACGTTGTACAAAATGCCGCGCCGCAGCCGTGAGCACAGCGAGCAATACGTTTGGCCTTCGGGAATGTGCGCGGTGACAATCGAGTATGTGTCTTCCTCGACGATGCGGTAGGGGACGCCCACGCTCTCGAGGTAATTCGGCAGGATCTCTTCGGGAAAATCAGGCTGTTTTTGATCGAGATTCACGGCCAATATCTCGAACTTCACCGGCGCCCGCCGCTGTACATCCATCAGCAGATCGAGCATCGTGTAGCTGTCCTTGCCGCCAGACAGACAGACCATCACTTTGTCGCCATCGGCGATCATCGAAAAATCTTCGATCGCCTTGCCCATTTTTTTGAGCAGCTTGCCTTTTAATTTGGTCTCTGTCTGCATAGCCCGCGAGCACTCTCCGAAAACTATTAAGTCTGCCACTTTGCGCCCATTTTGACAACCTAAAAATAGTACTAGACACGCGTCCGCTATCTCATCTATTATTGAAACGACGGGAATAATTTTGACTTAATGCTCGAAAACGCCTGCGGGCGCGCACGGTTTTCGGCCGATCGCGCGACTGGAATTTTCCCCTCTTTTGTTCCTAAATTTTTCTCAAAATTCAATTGTGAGGTGCACGTAATATTATGATCAGAATGGGAAGAAGCTCCAGAACCGAACCGGAAACCACCGACTACAAAACCCCGCAACCAGCCGCGAATGCCTATAATTACGCCTCCGAAACCCCAACTGCCTCAACACGTGCCATCTCGGAAAGCGATTCGATGGCCCGCGACATCAAGGAAGGCCGGTTGAGCGGTTTCGTCGGCCATGGCACGACACTCACGGGAGAAACGGAATTTCAGGCAATGCTAAGAGTAGACGGGCACCTTATTGGCACAGTCACATCAGACTCCGGAACGCTCATAATTGGTACAAATGGACAAGTTGACGCCAATGTAGTGGTAGCGGCGGCTATGATCAATGGAACCGTGAATGGCGATATTATTGCTTCAGAAAAATTGCAGCTCGGCCGAACCGCTCGCGTAATGGGTAATATTCAGAGTCCACGTCTTATTGTTGAAGAAGGCGCGATCCTCGAGGGAAGCTGCAGTATGCTCAAGGCTCGTGAGACTCACGAAGAAGAGGTGGCGGCTGCCCAATACGTCGAGCCCGAACCGACTCCGTACGAAGCATCCCTCGCGACCGAGGTCGAAGAAGGGGATGTCGCTGCAAAACTCACTGAATTTGTCGATGAGGACGAGGAATCAGCCGATTCGGCAACTGCTTAAAAGGCGTGAATTTCATTTTTCGTAAAGGCAAGCCGTGGCTTGCCTTTTATATTTGTTTCCTGAAACTAAAGGACCTATATTAAAAGCGATTACCAGCTAATTTGTTTCTAAAGGAGATTGGAAGATGTTCAATGAGTTTAAGGCGTTCATCGCACGCGGAAATGTATTAGACCTCGCTATCGGTGTAATTATAGGTGCGGCATTTGGAAAAATAGTTATTACCTTCACTGAGGGAATTATCATGCCCTTTGTCGGACTCGTCACGGGCGGCGCAGATTTTAAGACAAAATTTTACGATCTAAGCGGAAAGCTTGTTGCGGGTGCAACGCCCGAACAGATCGACGCGGCAGTAAAGGGCGGAGCTCCGCTTGTTCGCTATGGACAGTTGATCAGCGATGTCATTACATTTCTAATCGTCGGATTCGTGATGTTCCTGATCGCGAAGGCTGCTATGGGTTATTTCACGCGACTCGCCGCTGCTACCCCACCGCCGCCGCAAGAAGCACTGTTGATCGAAATTCGAGATCTTTTGAAATCGAAATAGCAGTCAATCTTTAATTGAAAACCGTGTCTGCAGATCAATTTTCTGCAAAGCGTTCATCGCGAGACGTCGTGACTTCTAGTTGATGAATATCACGCTAACCTTTTTTCTTCTCAGGTCTCGGCTTAATGGCCGTTGCAGTACGCGGGGTTACTTGAGCGGCTCGGAATTCCTGACCAGGAGTAGACTCTTGAGCCGCTTTCGTGGCGGCGAGCAATTTGGAATCATTAAGTAATTTCTGGGCCGCTTTTGCACTTTTGCTCAATCTCTTTTTTTCTTTAGGCATATATTTTTCTCTTTAGCTCCCAACGATCCATCCACCGCCGACGACCTCTTCGAGGGTTTGGACATCATAGAATATCGTCGCCTGTCCCGGAGTGATCGCACGCTGCGGCTGGTCAAATACAATGTGGGCTCGATTTCCAGGCTCTGCATGGATCGTTGCAGGCGCCGGATCGTGTCGATAGCGGACCTTCACGGCAGCACGAACCGGTTCTACTGGTTCATCGAAGGCCACCCAGTTGACACCTTTCGCGTTGAATTCGATCGTATCCAACTCAAAGTCTTCGCCGACGATGATCTGATTTTTTGCTCTCTCGATCTGCAGAACGTAAAGCGGCTTTTCGTTTGCGATCCCGAGTCCGCGTCGCTGGCCGATCGTGTATCGATGAATACCGGTGTGCTTACCAACGGTTCTGCCGGATGCATCGACGATATCTCCGCCGGTTGGCAATTCGTCAATTCGGCCTTTGTGATCAAGGTAGCGGTCAATGAATTCACTGTATTTGCCATCCGGCACAAAGCATATTTCCTGCGATTCTTTCTTCTCAGCCGTGTATAATTTGGCATCGCGGGCAATATTGCGAACCTCTTCTTTTCGCATCTCACCAAGCGGAAAATACGCCCGTGAGAGTTGATCTTGCGTTAATTCCCATAGAAAGTAACTTTGATCTTTCCAATGATTTCGGCCGCGAAATAGTCGATATCGGTCTGCGATTTTGTCGTGATCAACGCGAGCGAAATGTCCGGTCGCAACTTTGTCACAGCCGAGACTGACGGCTATCTTGTCAAGCGATGCAAATTTCAATCGCGAATTGCATGCTACGCATGGTATCGGGGTTTCGCCATCTAGATAGCTCTGGACAAACGGCTCCACAACCGACTCTTCGAACTCGCGTTCAAGATTGAGAACATAGAACGGAAATCCTAAACCCTCGGCTACACGCCGCGCATCGTAGACGTCATCGAGCGAACAACAACGACTTGGAAGCGAATCCCCGTTCTCATCGACGCTGATGCCGCGCCGTTGATTCCACAGCTGCATAGTAAAGCCGACGAGTTCGTGGCCCTGCTCTCTTAGAAGCGCGGCTGCCGCCGAACTGTCGACGCCGCCGCTCATTGCAACTGCTATTTTCATCACGCCTCCCAAACCTTGAGTATAACGATTAGGAGAGGAGTTTGGAAACGGTTTACTACCGAAGCAAATCTAGGTGCGGCTTGATCGAGGCTTTAATCGATTCGAAATATGAACGCGAGCCGGCAGGATTTGGGTGGCCAATAGCGGCAATCGTACAACGTTTCGGAGAATTTTGGATTCCGGTAACACTCTTTAGGTCATCAAATGCTGCCCTGCAATCTGCCTTGCGCTTTGAAAAGAGAGGGTCCTCAACGGTTCCGTTTTTGTGCATTCGAAAGAGGAGCGTATTGGGGGTTTCGACCGCATTCTCTTCTGTCAAAACCGACGGAATGAAGATTGCTTGTTCCCGTCCGACCTTCGTATTGTGCCCGGCAACCGCGGTTTTTAATTGGCGGTCGGAATCCGAGGACCATATCCGTGAACGGATAAGTGCTTTTTTGAAAAGCCGCCCGAACAACATGGGCCTCATCACCGGGTTGTTTGCGAGTCCTTGAAGCCAGTTTGGAATATTTAGGGTCTCGAGCCAACCATTGAATACGGCACTGCGCGAAGACCGGGGCGAAATGATCGGATAATAACCGACAACGGCGATTTTGGCATCCGGATTATGTTCAGCAATATGTGCAAGCAAGGCGCCGACCCTTTTTTGGCATACTTCTTCGATCTGACGTGGAAGCATTCGCGGATCCTCAAATGGATTTAGAACGCCCTCTACCGCAAGATCGGTGATTCCGGCGGACAACAATACGAGGTCGGCTCCACGGTCGCGCCCACGTGACTTATAGTCCGTCGATGCAGTTTCAACCTGTTTCCACATGCTCGGCGTCGAAACGTTAACTTCGCCTTGATAAAAATGCGTTTCATCGCGTCCGGCCGCCCGGTATTTCTCCGCCTCTTTTGCATCAAATCGAATCGTTGCTCCGGAATGAGCTTTCACCATTAAATTCACTTGCCGAGGTTGGCCGAAGGCATCAGTCCTTAACCAATCCGCGGTTAGGGTGTAGAACTTGTCCTTTTCGAAAAGCCCTTGGCCCCAAATAAGTGAGTCGCCTATCACTAACATCTCAAATGGTCGTTCAACCTGACTGAATGCGGCCGACGAATTGCGAGCAACTATCGCTAAAAGCGAAGCTGCGGAAAGTTGTTTCAAGAAATCACGACGGGTTGAGTTTCTCATTTTCTCCAATGACGCACTATACCGCGAAAGAATTATAGCTAAATTGTGAAATTGACCGTGTGATGCAGCTCACTTTTTCACGAACTTCGCTTTTCTGAGTGAAATCCTTGTGCTATATTCGAAAAACTATGAAGCCCATTGTCCGCTAGATAACCTGCAGAATTAGTGATCGTTATTGCGTCTCGTGCGTATGCGGTCTGCGCAATTGTTTGACATCGCTCGCGTGTCTCAGATTTCGAAATAATAGAATTTATGTCTTTAGATGTTCAGGCTCCGTCGTTGGAGCCGGTGGATAATTCGTTTTGGGCTGTATTGCGCGAGGCCGTGCGTGGTTCGGATCGCGACTTTACGCAGGGGCCGATCGGACTCGCCATTTTCCTGCTTGCGGTGCCGATGATACTCGAAATGAGTATGGAGAGCCTCTTTGCCGTCGTCGACATATTCTTTGTTGCCAAATTGGGGGCCGACGCCGTAGCTATCGTCGGATTGACCGAGTCGGTCATGGCGCTGATCTACGCCGTCGCATTTGGATTTGCGATCGGCGCAACCGCCACGGTCGCGCGTCGGACCGGTGAAGGTGACGCGAAAGGAGCCGCAAAGTCGGCCGCTCACGTCATCTATTGCGGCGTTATCGTTTCGCTCGTCATCAGTGCGATCGGCATCGTATTTGCTCCCCAAATTCTCACTTTGTTGGGCGCGAAGCCACATATTCTCGAGGAAGGCTCGCGTTTCATGCGGATCATGGTCGGCGGAAATGCCGTAGTGCTGTTTATCTTCCTACTCAATGCGATCTTTCGAGGAGCCGGTGACGCGGCGATCGCAATGCGTGTTTTGATCTTGGCAAACGCTCTCAACATGATCCTTTCGCCGTGTTTCATATTTGGCGTTTGGTTCTTTCCGGAGCTTGGCGTGACGGGAGCGGCGGTTGGGACGACGATCGGTCGTGGAATCGGTGTTGCCTACGCCGCGTGGTGTTTGTTCCGATTTGGCGGACGAATCCATGTGAATCGCGAAAGCTGGCGGTTCGATCCGGCGTTGTTGTGGAAGCTGATCAAGCTTTCATCGACCGGTGTTTTCCAGCTTCTGGTTGCCACCGCGAGTTGGACAGCACTAATGCCAATAATGGCGGGTTTCGGCGAGGTAGCTATCGCGGGATATGTGATCGCATTGCGCGTCGTTATGTTTGCTTTGCTTCCGGCCCTGGGCCTTAGTAATGCGGCCGCTACAATGGTGGGGCAGAATCTTGGCGCCGGAAGGCCTGAGCGATCCGAAGCCGCTGTTTGGAAGGCGGCGTGGTTCAATGCCGCGTTCTATTTCGTTATCGGGCTTATATTTTTATTCTTCTCACATCCGATCATCAGCATATTTACGCAGGAACCGGAGGTCCTGACATACGGAACATCGGCTCTGCACATCATCGCGTACGGTTTCGCATTTTATGGGCTTGGCATGGTGCTCGAGACGGCGTTTAACGGTGCGGGCGACACGTGGACGCCGACATATCTCAATCTGTTAGTGTTCTGGATATTCGAGATACCGCTCGCGTATTTGCTGGCGTATCGTTTTGACCTGGGTCCTGACGGCGTATTCTGGGCAATAACTCTCGCGTTTTCGCTGCTTGCGATCGCCAGTGGGCTGCTTTTCCGGCGTGGAAAGTGGAAGTTGAAAACTGTTTGATCGGAATTTTGGCCCCAGATAAACGCGGATAATGACGGATAGGACGTCTGAATTTTTATCCGTTTTTATCTGTGCTAATCTGTGGCTAACTTATGCCTTTGATCGATTTCCCAGACCCGCGAACGTTTCAATATGCCGAATGGGTCCGGGTTGGGAATTATCTTTATCCGGCGGACGGTGTGGTGCATTACGGCGGGGAATTGTCCGTTGAGAATCTCCGAAACGCCTACGGAAACGGCATTTTTCCGTGGTACACCGAAGGCATCCCGCTTCCGTGGCATTGTCCGGACGAGCGTGCGATTCTTGAATTTTCGGAACTAAAGATCCCGCGAAGCCTCGAAAAGATACGGCGAAAGAGCGAGCTGACGTTTACAATCGACAAGGATTTCCGCTCGGTAATACGCGAGTGTTCGCTCGCCCGACGTCCTGGCCAACGCGGGACGTGGATAACGGACGAATTTGAAGAAAAATACACCGAACTGCACCAAGCTGGCGACGCACACAGTGTTGAGGCTTGGGATAAAGACGGTAATCTCGTCGGAGGCCTGTACGGAGTCGATTCGGGCGGTATTTTCTGTGGTGAATCGATGTTCTACAAAGTACCGAACGCTTCAAAACTCGCCGTTCTTTTCCTCATCGATCACTTGCGTTCATGCGGCTCGACCTGGCTGGATGTGCAGGTGATGACGCCGCATTTTGAGGCTTTGGGTGCGAAAGAGATTGACCGCGGCGAGTTTTTGGATAAACTCAAAGAAACGCAAGATCTGAAACTGTCCATCTTTTGAGGCAAATATGAACGACCAGACTGAGCTTCGCAGACATCTGCTCGAGTTGCTCGAAGGCAAATCGGCACACATCGCGATCGAAGCGGCGCTTCGCGGCTTTCCGATCAATCTGATCAACGAACGGTGTGAAAATTCGCCGCACACCGCGTGGGAGCTGCTCGAACACATCCGCATCGCCCAAAATGACATCGTCGAATTCAGCCGAAACAGCGAGCACGTTTCGCCGGAATTTCCCGATGGGTATTGGAACAAAGCTATCGGCGGTACGATCGACTGGCAGATGTCGACCGACCAGATACTGAGCGACCTGCAGGCAATGCGTGACATCGTGGCCGATGAGGCGACCGATCTTTTCGCGGTGATCCCGCATGGCGACGGGCAGACCATCTTGCGTGAGGTTTTGGTGCTCGCCGACCACAACTCATACCACCTCGGCCAGTTAATGCTGATCCGAAGGACTCTCGAAAAAGGGCCCGCTTTAAATTGATGCCGCATCGGGAACGAAAGAATATCATACCGGGAACAAAGGTCGCGATCGTCCTGAAACAAGACCAGCGTACCGGTAAGGAGACCGTCGGCGTCGTCAAAGATCTGCTCACAAATTCACCGAATCATCCGTACGGTATAAAGGTTCGGCTCACGGACGGACAGGTCGGGCGGGTTCAAGAACTGATCGGCGAGAAGGAAAATTAGTCGTCACTCTGGCAACAATCTGGACAAACTTTGGTGGTGCATATGGTATTCCCAAAATCGAACTTCCTGCCGTTACTCACACTTGTTTGTGTTCTTTCCTTTACCGTCATCGCAAATGGCCAAGCTGATCTTGATACCAAGATCGACAGCATTTTCTCCTCGCAAAATAACAATAATTCACCCGGCGCAGCCGTTATCGTCATTCAAAACGGAAAGCTACTTGCAAAAAAGGCATATGGCATGGCGAGCATCGAGCATCAGGTGCCGTTTACGCACCAGAGCGTTGTTCGGATCAACTACTCCGAGGGACGCGAGTTTATTTCAATTGCCGCCGTGCTGATGGAGATGGACGGAAAGGTAGATCTTAATGATAGGGTTCGGAAGTATTTCCCTGAGCTTCCCGCATGGTCTGATAAGGTCACCGTTTGGGATCTTTTGAATCACCGCAGCGGATTCGTTGACGAATGGGCAAACCTTCTTCTCACTCAGGCCAACATGGCCGACCGTCTCGACAGATCGCAATTTCTCAGATTGTTATACAACCAACCGAGGCCCGAGATCGAACCCGGAAAAGGCTATATGTACAGCAATTCCGATTTTGGATTGCTCCGGTTAGTACTCGAAAAGGCTTCGGGCGAAAAGCTGTCTGCCTGGATGAAAAAGCGCATGTTCGAGCCGCTAAAAATGAACTCCACACGCCAGTACGACGATCCGCTGGCGGTAATACCAAACTTTGCCCGCATATATGATGATATGGGCGACGGACGTTTCAAGCTCAAATATCCTGACAAGACATCGCCGGGCTCGAATTATTTTATCGCCACATCCGCCGACGATCTGGTACTGTGGGCCGCTGCTCATGCTGATGAAACAAGCGACATCGCAAAAGCGACCGCAAAACTGCTCAAAAATGTCAGGTTGATGCCAAACAATAAGGATCATTACATCTTCGGCCAAACTGTCGAGCAAGTAGGGGGACAAACTGTGATCTTGCACAGCGGAGCAGTTGGGGATGTTTACCTTTCGAGAATTCCGTCAGAGGGGATCGCGATAATTACATTGGGTAACCGACTACCTGATTTTGCAAACGAAAATAAGGCTCTTTTGAATTACATTCTCAAGGTTCCCGAAATTTCCAAGCCAAAACCTACGTTTCTCTCGAAGCCGATCGCGGTGACCAAAGAAGAACTTGCCAAATACGAGGGCCGCTATCTTCTTCAGGATCAAACGACATGGCAAAGTAATATCCCGATTCGTCGGACGAATGATTTCTTTGTCGCCGACGGTGTCTTGAAAGTAAGGTTTTCCGGAGACCTCGTTTATCCACTCGTGGCGGTCGGGAAAGATGTCTTCTATACGAACCAAGAAGGCTTTGGGACGCAGGTCACATTCAGCCAGCCGACGCCGAGCTCACCGCTCGAGGTGATAGTCGAATTTGACGACGGGTTTCCCTCGATCCGGATGAAAAAAGAGACTATTTGGGCACCGACCAAAGCCCAACTCTTGTCTTTCACCGGCAAATACTATAGCAAGCACCTCGACTATTACTGGACCATCGCCCTCAACGCAAACGGCAAGTTGATCGTAAAACGCCCAACGATCGCGGATATGGAATTGCTACCCGATCTCAAAGGTGAATTTCGTCTAACAATGGAAGATCGCGTAGGACATGGCTTTGACGCGTGGGTCAATTTTCACCCGGACGCAAGCGGCAAGGTCACACACCTCACGGTCCACTATCCGCGACTGATGGATCATAGATTTGATAAAGTTTCTAAATAAATATATGTCGAACAACTTTCTCATCTACGGAGCGAATGGTTACACGGGCGAGTTAATCACGCGGTTTGCGGCCGAACGTGGTCTGAGGCCGATAATTGCAGGGCGAAATGAGGCGAAGCTGGCGGAACTCGCTGACAAACACGGTTTCGAATATCGTGTGTTCCCGCTTGATGACGCGGCAAAGCTCGACGCAGGATTGCAGGAGGTCGATATGGTCCTGCATTGCGCGGGGCCGTTCTCGATCACTTCGAGGCCGATGGTCGAGGCTTGTATTCGTAATAAGAAACACTACACTGACATCACGGGCGAGATCAGTGTATTTGAGACGTGTGCTGCGTTGAACAAAAAGGCCGAAGAGGCCGGAATAATGGTCATGCCGGGTGTTGGTTTTGACGTGGTGCCCAGCGATTGCCTCGCGAGGCATTTGAACGACCGGCTTCCGTCCGCAACGCAATTGAGCCTTGCGTTCTACGGGATGGGACGTATCTCACACGGTACGCAGGCAACGATGACGATGAACGTCGGCAAGGGCGGTGCCATCCGAAAAGACGGCAAGATCACGAGCGTTCCGGCCGCGTGGAAGACTCGTGAGATCGATTTTGGTGAGGTGACCAAGACCGGCGTGACCATCCCTTGGGGCGATGTTTCGACGGCGTTTTACTCGACCGGCATCCCGAATATCGAGGTATTTACGATCGTTCCGCCGTCCAATCTCAAGATGATGAAGATGAGCCGCTATCTCGGCTGGCTGCTCGCGATGGGCCCTGTTCAAAGCTATCTGCAAAAGAAGATCCCCGCCGGCGGCCCTTCGGACGCGGAACGCGAAAAAGGCCGCACGCTGCTCTGGGGCGAAGCCTCCGACGCCGACGGCAACAAGGTCGAATCACGCCTTCAAGGCCCCGAAGGCTACACACTCACAGCCATCGCCGCCCTCAACATCGCGGAAAAGATCCTTGCCGGAAATTTCACGCCCGGCTATCAAACGCCTGCCAAAGCCTACGGCTCCGACCTGATCCTAGAGATCGCAGGCACATCGCGTCAGGACGTGATCTGAGCGTATGGCTCATGACTCCTTCCTGCGACAATCAGAAATGGGCTGGCGACAATCCCGAAAGGGCCCTGCGACAATAAAAATGGCCGCTAGCGACAATAAAAAACCGCCCAGCGACAATTTGGTTTTGATCAATTTGTGAAATTTTGGCGGACTTAGCGGTAGTCGGGGAACACGGCGGTTTATCCGGTCTAACTGCGCAAGCGGATAACTATCAGCACCTATCACACCCAGATAAGATCCCTTATTTTGATCGAGCTATTGCATACTTGCAACAATAATGCATAATTGCTATACTGTTCGTCTAAAATTTGGAGGTGGAAGAATAATGGATAGAAACTGGAAAGTGTATGACGAGCCGCCGCAGCGGCGAAAGGGCCGGATCTATATGACGCTTGGCAAACGCTGCGATCTGACGATCAATAGTGTTGGGTATGAAGCGCTAGGGCAGCCTGAGGCTGTCTTTTTGATGTACAGCGAGTCGACGGACTCGATCGCGATAGAAAAGGCCGATCCGCGAATGGACAATGCGTTTCCGCTGCTCCTCAAAAACGCGAGCGGCACCTATACGGTACACATCAAGCCGCTCTGCGACCGTCACCAAATAAAATATGATTGCAGCGTCCGCTTTCTCGATATAGCCGTCGAGGACGCCAAACTGGTCGCAAGCTTGTTAAAAACACGCCCGGTACCAAAACGAATACGCCCCGACAGCGCTAAGCGAAAATGAAACATTCACGCCCGGCCACAATGCTCAACTTATTTCGGAACAATTCCTGGTTTCGGGCGTCTAAGTTTAAGAGAATCCTGGAACGTGGAGAATGGCTATGAATTGGATAGCAAGGTTGCTTGTTTTCGCCGCAGCGATGTCCCTCGGCATGATCGCCGCTGCTGTCTTTTCAGGATTCGGCTCGAGCGGGCTGTCCAATTGCATTATTAACGTTCGGGGAACGGCCCCAGATAGCGGCTTCAAAACTGCTCCGTCTCCCAAGGGCATCCGCGTCGTATACGCCGGAGTCGATCGCAATCACTACGATTCCGAAGCACGTCTGAAATTTGTGATATACAACGGCCTCTCGTATCCCGTATCATACCGCTCGCACCAGCCCGACAGTCCTTCGCCAACACTGAAAGCAAACGGCGTCAACATACGGAATCTCTTAGACTGCGGAACAAGCATGCAGAATTTCAGCATCCTGCCGGGCGAATCAGCGGAGGTCCACGTCTACAACCACCGCTTCACCGAACGCCCGCGAAAAGCCGACACCATCACCGCCGGCTTTTACCTAAAACCTGCATTCGCCAAAGAGTATGAGACACACACGTCCGAGCCATTCCTGCTCCCCGAGGAATTCAGAGAGTCGATCAAACCGATTCCGTATTGATGGCGGCATAGCCGCATGAGCTTTTTAGTCGGTGAAGGGAAAGGCGTCGCCGTTTTCGCCCGGCGAGGGGCGAAGCTTGGATTTTTTTCACCACCGCGGGAAAAAATTGGAAGAAAAGTTGTTCGTCCATCGTCTTAGTTACATGAAAACTTTGCTCACGATGATTCTCAGTATTGCGGCTGCTTGCCTGTTGGCGGCGTCCGCTGCGGCACATCCGGGTTCGGGTATTCTTGTCGACCGGCTGGGACAGGTCTATTTCATCGACACGGGTTCCGGGCTTTGGAAGATCGATACCAAAGGGGCCTTGTCGCACCTTTCGCCTTTGAGAAACCATTGGCTGGCGATGGATCCGAATGACCGGTTTACGCAAGGGCGGCTGCCCACGGATCCGAACCGGGATTGGGTAATAACCGCCGCCGGTTCAAATCCGACGATACTGATTTCCACCGACTTTCCGCTTGTAATAGGACAGGACGGAAATCTCTATTATCCGTCCGTCCGTGAGAGCGACCGCCGGATATTGCGCCAAACGCCGGCGGGCGCCATAACGACATTTGCCACTCTTCCGCGCGCGGCAAAGGGCGAGCAGTGGATCAACGGCATCGCGACCGGCCCCGACGGCTCGATCTACTATACAGATGACGCCGTGATCGGCCGGATAACGGCGCGAGGCGCGGCATCAACCGTTGCGACCGTTCCGGCACTCGCCAACGGGCCAAAGATTCCCGGCAACGAATTACGCCCGTATCTTCGCGGACTAAAGGTCGATTCGAAGGCGAACGTGTATGTCGCCGACGCAGGTGATGCCCGCGTGCTAAAGATCACGCCTGACGGCAAAGTGTCCACGCTTCGGCAGCTCGAAAGTCCGTGGGCGCCTACGGACGTTGCTGTATTCGGGGACATTGTCTATGTGCTCGAGTTCACGCACGACGCCGGCGATGATCGGACAACCTGGATGCCCCGCGTCCGCAAAATCGCGCTCGACGGAAAATCGACCATTATCGTGACCGTCGATCAGATGCCCGGCGCCCGCCCGTCCAAACGTGCAACACCCGTCTCCTCCAATGTCCATTGGGTCGTGTTTCTGGATCTGCTAGTGCGGTCCTTTATTCGAGTGGCTTGACCGCGTCTTGATAATACGGTAAACGGGGTCTATACGTCCAGATTCTTAACATCGAGGGCGTTATCCTCGATGAATTTGCGTCGGGGTTCGACTTGGTCGCCCATGAGGACGGTGAAGATGCCGTCGGTTTCGATGGCGTCTTCGATGCGGACCTGCAGCATGGTGCGTTTTTCGGGGTCCATCGTGGTTTCCCAGAGCTGTTCAGGGTTCATTTCGCCGAGACCTTTGTAACGCTGGATGGTGAGGTCCTTTTTGGCCATTGCCATTACTTTTTCGAGCA
>CAZVDM010000086.1:9365-14329 GCA_964625555.1 uncultured Chloracidobacterium sp. | reverse complement strand
CGATAAAGCGTGCCATCATCTCGGCCCGAGTATGCGTGCCGTAGTGCGGGATGATCTTGGCGAGACGCCCAAGGCATTCTTCGTCAAAACCGAAGACCTTGCCGACTTCGCGGGCGGCGCTTCGGCCGCGATAGCTGATGACATTTGCCGTCATGCCGGCACCGCGCTCGCCGTATTTTTGATAAACGTGCTGGATGACCTTTTCGCGGTCGTCGCCCGAGGGCAGATCGATGTCGATGTCGGGATATTCGGTCCGCTCTTCGGAGAGAAATCGTTCGAACAGCAGATCGGCCTCGATCGGATCGACGGCCGTGATGCCGAGCGCGTAGCAGACGACCGAATTTGCCGCCGAGCCGCGTCCCTGCGAGAGGATGTTGTTCGCACGGCAAAATTGCGAGATGTCCCAGACGAGCAGAAAATAACCGGCGAGCTTGAGCTTGGCGATCATGTTCAGCTCGTATTCGAGCTTTTGCCGCACCTTCGGCGTCAGCGACCAGTAACGCCAGACCGCACCTTTCTCGGCCTGCTTTCTAAGATACGAGTCCATAGTCTCGCCCGGCGGCACGGGATAATCGGGGAATGTGTAGCCGAGCTCGTCCATCGAGAACTTTACGCGGTCGGCGATCTCGGCGGTCGTCGCGACGGCCTGTTGGTAATCGTCAAACTGGTAGAGCATCTGTGCCGCCGATTTGAGATAGCGTTCGCTGTTTTCGGAAATGAGGCGGCCGGCGTCCTCGATGGTGCAGTGATTTTTGATGCAGGTGAAAACGTCAAACAGCTCGCGGTCACGCTGCGCGGCGTAGTACGGGCCGTTGCTGGCGAAATAGGGAATGCGGAACTTGTGTGCGAGCCCGAGCAGCGATTGGTTGATGTCCTCTTCGTGCGGCAGGTGGTGACGTTGGAGCTCGACGTAGAGACGGTCGCCAAAGATGTATTTGAGCCACGCGAGGTCTTCCTGGCCGCGGCGGTTCTTTATGCTGCGGTGGATAAAGCCGTCTGCACCGCCGGTGAAACAGAGCAGTCCGACGGCGTGTTCCTCGATGTCCTTGCGGGTGGCGAAATGCTCGCCCTTCTTATGCCGCAATTTTACGGTCGTGATGAGCCGCGACATGTTTTGATAACCGCGAAGATCGATCGGCATGAGCGGTAAAAGCGTGCCATCGTCCATCGTTATTTCGGATCCGATCATCGCACGAACGCCCTGTTCCTTCGCCTCAAGATGAAACCGTACGGCACCCGACACAGTGTCGCGGTCCATCATACCGATCGCCGGCATTTCAAGCTCGGCGGCGCGCACCGCAATATCCTCGGGCAGCGAGCCGGAGGATAAAAAGCTGAACGCGGAGCGTGTGTGGAGTTCAAAAAACATAACAGGCCGGAACGCAGGCTGCCAGCTTGCCGCCCACAGATCGCAGGCTGGCAGCCTGCGTTCCGACGGGATCAATCAAATTCGCCGATTACCAACCATTCATTGCCCGTTTTTCGCAGGCGGTAGACGCCGCCGTCCTCGATCTCGAGGTGCCATTCCTGGATGTCCCAGGCACGTTCCCACCAACGCGAATTGAGCCGCCAGACGCCGCTGCATGCCGCGACGCGGCCGGCAAAATAGCGTGTCCGCAGATAGATGAGCTGTTTATTTCGCACCAGCACCTCGGCGGCGACGGGCGGCTCGTAATATTGGAACGCGATAACCGGAGCTTTTGGTTCGGTGCGAATGTGCTCTTTCCCCAGGGGCAGCGAATCGGCGTCGAGGGCGAACGGGCGCTCGACGCGGTTTTCGAGCAGAACGGGCACGCCGACGTTCTCTTCGCCGACGAGCTTTTTGATCTTGCCGACGGTCAGCAAAAGGCTCTCGGGCTGCGGCTTCGACGCGGCATAAAGCCCGCTCTGTGCGGGACGCGGTTTTGTAAAATGAGCAATGACGCCGATGGCGGTGATGCCCGCCTCGGGCGGATCGACCGAGATGCGAAGGTTGATCAGCTTGAGCCAGAATGTCCGGTCGAGCGTCGGGAACGACGTTTTTATCTCGTAGGATTTGTCGGCTTTTTTATCGAGTTTGAACGCGATATCGATCTGCTCGGTGCTCCAGCCGTCACGGCCGACGGCGGCGAGCATCTCCTCGAGGCCGCGGTTCACGATAAAGATGAGCTGCTCAAAATCGTCGATCGGGAAATCGAGCTCGTATTTCCATTTAACGCTTGTTTCGGAGACGTTGGGTACGACATCGCGTTTGTCTTTTTGGGCGATGACGTCGATGACGTCGCGAAAATCATGGCCGTAGCGGGCAGTGAGTTCGTCGGCCGGAATTTGGTCGAGGTCCTCAATGCGGGTGATGCCGAGAGCCTCGAAAACGCCGACAGTGTCGCGGTCGATGGCAAGATTGCGCAAGGGCAGTTGGCGAAACGTGTCGGGCGACGCGGCAGTGCGGCTGAGGCCGCGGTTTTCGCGGGCGAGCAGAAGAGCGGTCTCGACCGTCGCCGCGACGGCGACATTTCCGTTGATATCGTTGTTCTCGAGCTCTTTCACTATTTTTTGAGCGATCTTTTTGTCATCGCCGATGAGTTTTTCTAATCCGCTGACGTCAAACAGCACGCCGTCCTCGAGCCGTTCGACCCGATAGGCAAACCCGTAGGCGACGGCCAAAAGCACATCGGCGTCCTTACTCGCATTTTGTGAAATGATGCATGCATATGCTCTAGACATCGCTGTAATCGAACGCGATCCGGGCCGAGCCCGGCTGGCCGTAAAAATGTTTTCGCGAGTGAAAATCAAGGTGAAATTCGCGGAGAAGTTTGTATCGCCCGAGACCCGACCAGACGGTGTCGCGGCGTTCGAGCTCGAAAGACTGGTGCGAGGCGGAACCTGCGGCCGGATCTTCGCTAGTGACGATAAAGAGCGTCGGCGTTTCCTTGATCCGCGTGCGGTAGCGGAACCAATATGTCCGCGGCACCATGCGTAATTTTTGTTTCGAAAGCCCGTCGAGATTGAGCCAGATCGCTCCGAAGCCTTTCGCCTGGACCAAGAGATCGGCGGCTGTGAACGCGCGTTCGAGGTCGCCTTCGCAGCGGACCCAGAGCATGTTTTCGAGTACGACGCCGGCGAGGGCGGCCGAGCAAGGGTCAAAGCTGTTAGACGAATCGACGACCGCACAGACCTCGCCCTCGGCCGTCAATTTGGCAAGCAGATTGAGCACGAGGCTGGTGCGGCCGGTGCTCGCGTCGCCGACAAATTCGGTCAAAGTGCCGCGCGTCAGGGCGATCCCGACGGCATCGAGCAAAACCTCTTCGGAATGTTTTTGTTCCTGCGAGAGGTGAGATAAACTTTTTACTACACTCAGATGCCTCATACGGAGAATTGCGATAACGCAATTCTATTCCATAAATGAAACGCCTGTCAAAGAGTTTTTGGCCCTCGTGTTTCACGCCTCCGAGACGCTTATTCCGAACGCAAACTTCGTCCAAAAAGTACGGTAAGGTCACTTAATCGAGCGGTGAGATCGTCTGAGAACGCTCCTGCCTGCATACGCCACGACCAGTTGCCGGGGCCGGTCGCAGGCACATTCATACGATGCTTTGAGTCCAGGCCGAGCACGTCCTGCATAGGGACGATCGCCGTGTCTGCGACGGAGGCAAAAGCAGCACGCATCATATCCCAATGTATCTCGCGGCCGTTCGATTGCAGGTATTTACGGCAATGCGAGCGGGCATTTTTGTCGGCTGCCTTGAACCAGCCAAGGGTCGTATTGTTGTCGTGAGTGCAGGTGTAGGCGACGCAATTCTTTACGTAATTGTGCGGCAGATCGCGGTTATAGGCATCGCCGCCGAAGGCGTATTGCAGGATGCGCATGCCCGGAAAACCGAACGTGTCTCGCAGATATTCCACATCCGGAGTGAGAGCCCCGAGATCTTCGGCAATGAGCGGCAAGTCGCCGAGACGCTGCCTGATAATTGTAAAAAACTCGCGTCCCGGCACGTCACGCCATTCACCGTTCTCGGCAGTTTCATCACCGCCGGGCACTTCCCAATTGCGGGCGAATCCGATGAAATGATCGAGCCGCAGGACATCGACCGCGTGCAAAGCAAATGAAATGCGGGCCGTCCACCAGCCGAAATTGTCGCGGAGCATCGCCTCCCAATCGTAGATCGGATTACCCCAGAGCTGGCCCGACTTCGAAAAATAATCGGGCGGCACGCCGGCGACATACGTGGGCGAGCCGTCAGGGTTGAGTTTGAACTTGCTCTGGTTACACCAGACGTCGGCCGAATCGAGGGCGACAAAGATCGGCGCGTCGCCGATGATCAGAACGCCGTTCTCGTTCGCGTAGCGTTTTAGTGCGAGCCACTGGCGAAAAAAGAGGAACTGAAAAAATTTTTCGGCCGCGATCTCACGCGAAAGCTGTGAACGAACAGTATTCAATGCTGCCTCGTCACGCGATTTGAGCGGCGATGCCCATTGGAACCACGCCTGTTGCTCGTGCGAAGTTTTGATCGCGCGAAACGCCGCATAATCATCAAGCCACCAAAAATTCTCGCGGGTGAAGAATTCAAATTCGTCGTGCAGAGTCGACCCGGAAGTCGATCTAAATGTTTCGAAAGCCTTTGCGAGAATTTCGCGTTTCCATCCTTCGACCTTGGAGAATTCAACGTTCGCCGACGAAAATTTCGGGGCGTTTGCGAGATCAGTTTCCGTTACCAGCCCGTCGTCGACCAGCAGTTCAGGCGAGACAAGTAGCGTATTTCCGGCAAAAGCCGAATATGCCGAATAAGGCGAATCGCCTTCGCCCGGCGGTGCCAACGGCAGTATTTGCCAATACGTCTGGCCTGCTTCGACAAGAAGGTCGACAAATTTAAACGCCTCGCCGCCGAGATCGCCGATGCCAAATGAACCGGGAAGTGACGTGGGATGCAAAAGTACTCCGCTGGCTCGTGGAAATTTCATTCGAGGACTATTATGTTTGTGTTCGC
>CAZVDM010000086.1:0-9265 GCA_964625555.1 uncultured Chloracidobacterium sp. | reverse complement strand
AGTTATTCCGAAAGAGCTATTAATGATAGAAACGATCATTCGAAGCAAACGAGTTGTAACACCGCTGATCACTGGCCCGGCGTCGGTGCATATTAGCGGCGGCAAGATCGTGGCTGTTCGTGAATGGGACGACTGTCCGGTTGGTGTACGGCTCATCGATGCGGGCGAATCAGTGGTGATGCCGGGGAATGTTGACGCTCACGTACATGTCAACGAACCGGGGCGGACGGAATGGGAAGGTTTCGAAACGGCAACGCGAGCGGCAGCGGCTGGAGGCGTAACGACGATCGTCGATATGCCATTGAACTCCATACCGCCGACCACAACGCTCGCCGGATTTGATGAAAAGCTTTTGGCGGCGGAAGGGAAATGTACGGTCGATGTGGCGTATTGGGGTGGCGTCGTGCCAGGAAACGTGGCGGAACTCGAGCCGCTTGTCGAGCGAGGCGTTCGCGGCTTTAAGTGTTTTTTGATCCATTCGGGTGTTGATGAATTTCCGCATGTGACCGAATCAGATCTGCGAATTGCGATGCCGGAGCTTGCGCGGCTAGATTCGGTGCTGCTCGTTCATGCTGAGGTCGCGGGGCCTATAGATGCGGCTGCCGCGTCATTGCTTAATAGCGATCCGCGTGCGTATGAGACGTTTTTGCATTCACGTCCGCGTGAAGCCGAGAATGAGGCGATCGCAGTGATGATCCGGCTTTGTCGCGAGACCTCGTGTCGGGTTCACATTGTTCATTTGTCGTCGTCCGATGCTCTGCCGATGCTGCGGGCGGCAAAAGAGGAAGGCTTGCCTATCACCGCCGAGACGTGTCCGCATTACCTGACTTTTGCGTCCGAAGAAATCGCCGACGGGGCGACGCATTTCAAATGCTGTCCGCCCGTGCGCGAACGCGAGAATCGCGAACTGCTGTGGGAAGCTCTTCGCGATGGAACGATCGACATGGTCGTCTCTGACCACAGCCCTTGCACACCGGCGCTCAAATTACAGGAAACCGGCGATTTTATGGACGCCTGGGGCGGCATCGCGGCACTGCAGTTTGGCCTGCCGGTGATGTGGACGAATCTAAGGGAACGCGGATTTGGATTGAATGATCTGTCGCGGTTGATGTCCGCGGTTCCGGCAAGGCTTGCCGGTCTCGATCAACGAAAAGGCAGACTCGCGGACGGATACGATGCCGACATTGTGATCTGGGATCCGGAAAAAGAGCTCGAGGTCGTGTCAGAGATGATCGAGCACCGGCACAAGTTGACTCCGTATTCGGGCATGAAACTCTTTGGCAAAGTTGAATCTGCTTATCTCCGCGGCAGACTCGTTTTTAACGGTAGTTTTTCGTCGCTGCCGGGAGGCGAAATCCTGGGCTGACGGCAACGAATTATATTGGAGTAGAATCTAGTGTATGTTCAATTGAAAATGTTATCCCGGGAGATGTTATGAAATTGCGTTTTATCGTTGTATTTTCTTTGAGCTTATTCGCGTGTGCAGCTTCGGCCGATTCACAGGCGGTACCGACGAAACTGGCTTTTATCGACAGCGGAGCATTTGCCGACGAAAAGGCCGGCATAACCAAATATGTAAATGCCTACAAAGGGCTCGTGATCGAATTCAAAACTGCAACAGATGAGATAAACGGTATCGGCACACGTCTCGGTGCACTTTCAAAAGAGGCGCAGGCGATACAGGATAAGTTAAATGGACCGCCGGCAGCCGGTGTCGACATTAACGTCTTACGGGCAAGTCTTAGCCAAAAGTTGGACGAAGGGCAAAGATTACAGATCGATATGAAACGAAAGCAGGAAGACCTTAAAGCCAAGTATGAAAAACGGGAATCGGCCGTGGCTGTTCCGGTCATGCGGGAGATCGGAGCCGCGATCGAGGTCTATCGTAAAGCAAAGGGCTACGATCTGATACTGGATGCGGCTAAACTTGGTGAATCGATCTTGGGATATGATAGATCGTTGGATATTACCGACGCATTTATCGCCGATTTCAACTCGAAAGCGAGTGGTGTACCTGCAAAGTAACTATTCAAATATGAAGTTTACCGATCTAATCGATCTTGCTTCAGAGAAGCTCGGCGGCGCCGTGCTTTTTGCTAATGACGATTTTTTTGCCCCGAAGGAGAATTTGCTTAAGCCGTCGGCCGCCATTTGGATCGAGGGGAAATATACCGATCTCGGCAAATGGATGGACGGTTGGGAAACACGGCGACGGCGTTCGCCGCGGCTCGACGAGACATTCGATTGGTGTGTGATACGGCTCGGGATGCCGGGCGAGATCAAGGGTGTGGTCGTCGATACGGCATTTTTTCGCGGCAATTACCCTTCGCATTGTTCGATCGAGGCGGCCACGGTGGACGGCCAGCCGGAGATCTCGCAGTTGTTGGGCGGGACGGTGTGGACGGAAATTCTGTCGATGTCGGAACTCAAGGGCGATTCGAAGAATGAATTTCAGATCGCCGGATCGGGGCGTGTCACGCATTTGCGGTTCAAGATCTATCCGGATGGCGGTGTTGCGCGTTTGAGAGTTTATGGGAATGTGATTCCGGATTTGGACGCTCTGCGGCGGCGAAATAGCGAGATCGATCTTGCGGCAGCTGAGAACGGCGGCGATGTGCCGTTGGCGAGCGATATGTTTTTCGGGCACCGGCAAAATCTGATCATGCCCGGCCTTGCACAAGACATGAGCGACGGCTGGGAATCGCAACGGCGTCGCGGCCCCGGTCATGATTGGTGCATCGTTAAGCTTGGCACGAGCGGAACGATCACGCGGGTCGAGGTCGATACTTCTCATTTTAAGGGGAATTATCCGGAGAGCTGCTCGCTCGAAGGAGGCGTTTCTTTGGACGGCGGACTCGACAATATCGAATGGAAGGAACTGCTGCCGATGTCGAAACTGCAGGCACACACAAGGCACGGTTTTGATGTGGTGGCGGTCCTTGGCGCGATAACGCACGTTCGGTTGAATATTTATCCTGATGGCGGCGTCAGCCGATTGCGCCTATTTGGACGAGTATAAGACATTTAACCGCGAAACACGCAAAAAAAGGCCGGAAGAAAATTCCATTTTTCGCGAACTTTCGCGTATTTTGCGGTAAAAACCTCTTTTTGAAGTAAACTACTGTTGATTTGCAAGGTATTCAAATCTATAAGAAGTTGGCTTGGCTGAACGAGCTTCCGGCGGATGAGGCCGAGTACGTGTTGCGCGATTGCTGCGGATCGGTCGAGTGGGCTCGGCAGATGGCTGAGTCGCGGCCATTTGCGATGCTCGAGAATTTGTTCAGGCGGGCCGACGAAGTTTGGAGTTCACTGTCCACGGCGGATCATCTCGAGGCATTTGCCGCGCATCCAAAGATCGGTTCCACGAGATCGGCCTCGACACAGCAACATCGTGCGGCGTCGTGGTCGGCGAATGAGCAATCAGGCATGGAAGCTGCGGACGCAGATGTTCGCCGACGCCTGGCGGAGGCCAACAGCTTGTACGAAGCAAGATTCGGGTTTATATTTATCGTCTGTGCTTCGGGCAGATCTGCAGAGGAAATGCTGGTGATGTGTCAGTCGCGACTCGGGAATTCGCTCGAGACCGAACTAAATATCGCTGCCGACGAGCAGCGAAAGATCACCGAGATTCGGCTCGGCAAATTATTAGAACGATGAGTGCAATAACTACCCACATACTTGACACTTCGACAGGTAAACCGGCAGCCGACGTAATGATCATGCTCGAATGTAACGTTCCTTCGGTCGGCTGGCAAAAGATCGGTGAAGGGATAACCAATGCCGACGGTCGACACACGGGTCTTGTACCGGCCAATTTTCAGTTCTCATCAGGCCATTATCGGCTGGTGTTCGAAACCGGAGCATATTTTGCGGCTCAGGGAATTGAGTGTTTTTACCCGCAAGTAACGGTTGCGTTCACAGTGCGCGACACGACGCAGCATTATCACGTCCCGGTGCTTCTCAGCCCGTTTGGATATTCGACCTATCGCGGAAGTTGATCTATGCCTGTAAAGATCGCTCAGAATAACTACGGAAAATCGCGTGTGCGGATGATCAAGGTTGCACGCGACAGTGACCGTCACGAGATCCAAAACCTCTCGATAGACATCGCTCTCGAAGGCGATTTTGACGCGATCCACAAAGAAGGCGTCAACAGTCTCTGCCTGCCGACCGACACTATGAAGAACACCGTGTACGCTTTGGCGGGCGAGACACGTGAGATCGAGGAAGTAGAGGCGTTTGGCATAAGACTGGCGTCGTATCTGCTGACAAATAACGAACAGGTTCGGCGTGTGCGTTTGAATCTGGCCGAGCACGGCTGGAAGCGGATTAAGGTGGAAGATGGCGAACACGATCATTCGTTTGTTCGCGGAAGCGCCGAAAAACGCGTTGCCTTGATAGATTCGATCCGCGAAAATACGACTGTTCAGTCGGGTGTCGAGGATCTGATCGTGCTTAAGACCACTCGATCAGGTTTTGCCGGTTTTCCGAGGGACAAATATACGACGCTGCCCGAGGCGACCGACCGTATATTTTCGACCGCGATCAAAGCTGTTTGGCGTTACGAAACACCTGGGGCCGCGACCGATCATGTATTTCATGCGATCAGGCAGACGATCATTGAGATATTTGCAACGCATGACAGTCTTTCTGTGCAGCATACGCTTTATGCAATGGGCGAGGCCGTGCTTGAGCAGTTTTCCGAGATCTTGGAGATTTCTTTCTCACTGCCCAACATCCATTGCCTGCCGATCGATATGACCAAATTCGGCCAGGAAAATGAAAATCGCATTTTCGTCCCAACCGACGAGCCTCATGGTCTGATCGAGGCTCGGCTCACGCGATAACAATTTTTTATATATGGAAACGACACTTTCCGCAGCGTCGATCGAACGAATAACCAAACCGCTGCGCGCGACCATGACCGAGTTTTCAATCCGCTATCCGGGCGAATCGGGGCGGCGGCAGCCGGTTCATACGGTCTATGGCGGAGCCCATTTGTTTAAGTCGGATACGGCGGTGCGTTTGGGCCAATTAGCGGTGAGATCATTTGAGGCCTACGCACCGGATGCGAATGCGTTTGCGGCAGCTCTCGATCTGCCGCAGGAGTTGGCGGAAACGATCTACGCCCGGGTTGGCGAAAAGCTCACACGCGAGGCGGTCGAGGATTTTCGCATCGATTTTGAGGACGGTTATGGTACTCGGCCTGACGCCGAGGAGGACGGACACGTCGTTGCCGCGGCAAATGAGGTCGCGAAAGGAATGGCCGTAGGCACACTCTCACCGTTTATCGGTATCCGTATAAAAACTTTTTCCGACGAACTGATGTCGCGAAGTATTAGGACGCTCGATCTGTTTCTGACGACGCTGGTCGATGCAGCCGGCAAGCTGCCGGACAATTTTGTCGTTACGCTGCCAAAGATCGTGACACCTGAACAGGTTACGACGCTCGTCGATATCTTAGACGAGATCGAACCCAAACTCGGCCTTGCGGCAGGTTCGTTAAAGATGGAAATGATGATCGAAACAACGCAATCCATCATCGCTTCGGACGGCGAGATCGGAATGCCTCGAATGCTCGAGGCATCGCGCGGCCGCTGCACGGGAGCGCATTTCGGTACTTATGATTATACGGCGAGCTGTTCGATCACGGCGGCGTATCAGGATATGCTGCATCCGGCCTGTGATTTTGCGCGTTCTATGATGCAAGTCTCGTTTGGCGGTACCGGTGTTTGGCTGTCAGACGGCGCGACCAATATCATGCCCGTAGCTCCGCACCGCGGCGAGAGTTTGTCAGACGAACAGATCTCAGAGAATCGAGCAGTTGTGCATGGTGCATGGAAGCTGCACTACGACCATTGCCGCCATTCACTTGCCAATGCTTTTTATCAAGGTTGGGACCTGCATCCGGGCCAATTACCCACGCGATATGCTGCCGTATTCACATTTTTCCTCGAAGGGCTCGATGCAGCATCTGAAAGGCTCAGGAATTTTGTCGAGAAAGCGGCTCAGGCCACGCTTGTTGGTGATGTGTTTGACGATGCGGCCACGGGACAGGGTTTACTGAACTACTTCCTGCGTGCCATCAACTGCGGTGCGGTTACCGAACAAGAGGCCATTGAGCGGACAAGTGTAACCCTTGAAGAGCTGCGGTCCGGATCATTCGTCACTATCCTCAAGAACCGCCAAGGTTAATCTCTATCCGCGAACGACTTTCTTTATTGAAACCGCTTTGCTTCCGACAGAGATTTTTGGTCTAAAGTGCCCAATTGGTCAAACCCAACTGAGTTGATTTCCGAAAGTGGTCAAGATAGTTGATACGCATCGCTGCGCGTTAATCCTTTTTTCTTCTGCCCAACTGCCATATATTTACTGCTTAATAGCGATCTTTTTGATCATTTTAGAAAAATGTTTCACTTTTCGCTTGCAAAAATTGGTCAAACCAATTATGATTTTGGCAAATTCAGGAAGATTCCAAAAAAGTAATCAAATTTAGACAGGACGGAAATATGAATATTCAGAAAAATCTGCATGGAAAATTGATCTTGATGGTGGTCATTTTGATGATCGGACCGTTGGCGGCCTTTGGTCAGGAATTTCGCGGAACGATCGCCGGGTCGGTGAGCGATCCAAATGGAGCAGTTGTCGCCGGAGCGACCGTTATCGTGAAGAATAAAGCCACGAACGTGGCGCAGACGGTAACGACGAACGACGAAGGCGTATTTTCTGTCCCGTTTCTACAGCCTGGAACCTACGATGTAACAGTTTCGAGCAGCGGCTTTAAGAAATCCGTTCGCGAGAATCTGACCGTTGCTGTCGATGACCGGCTCTCGCTTGATTTCAAGCTCGAGATCGGAGCTGCCGCTGAGGTCAGCGTTTCGGCCGGCGGTGAACTCTTGGAACAGGGAACTGTGACGATCGGCACTTCGGTAAGTCAGCGTCAGATCGAAGAACTGCCACTTGCCGAAGGTGCTCCATACACGTTGGCGACGCAGGCTCCCGGAGTTGTCTATACCGGCGACCCTAATTTCCAGGGCCCGACAGCAAATGGAAACCTTGCCGGATTCCGAACAAACGGTGCAGCCGGCAACCAGATCAATCTCGATGGTTCGCCGAATTTGGCGTACAGCGGTCAGGTCGCTTTCACGCCGCCGTCCGATTCAGTGCAGGAATTCAAAGTGCAGACGAACAGCTTCGACGCCGGCAGCGGATTTACTGCGGGCTCGACCGTCAACGTCGCGATCAAGAGCGGCACCAACAAGTTTCACGGTGCGGGATATTTTTACGATCGGGACAAATCGCGAACTGCAAACAACTTTTTCAACAACCGTCTTGGGCGTGAACGTCCCGATCGAAAATACGCCCGTTACGGCGGCGTGGTCAGCGGGCCGGTGATCAAGGACAAGACATTTTTCCTCTTCTCATATGAACGTCAGAAGGACAACGTGGCACAGCCGACCACATATTCCGTACCGACTCAAAGAATGAGAAATGGTGATTTCACCGAGCTGATCGTCAACCCTGCAAACATCGCGGACGCGGCAAATACCATCATCTACAACCCGTTCAGCGGAGTGCTTGTCGGATCGAACGTTACGCGGACATCATTCGGTTGCCCGACGACAGGTGCGGTCCCGACCGGTTCGACATGCAACATCCTGCCGGCCGCGTCAATGTATGCTCCGGCACTGGCATTCCTCAGACTTTTCCCCGCTCCGAACCAGCCGGGATTGGTGAATAATTTTGTGACGGACCAAAACCTGATCCGTCCATATCGATCATATATGGTCAAGATCGACCATAATTTCAACGCCAACAACCGTATCTTTGGTAAGTACTATCACAGCCGAAATACGGAAGACCGTTACAATCTCGAAGGCACGCCTGATTCGATCACGCGTGGTTTTGAAAATCGACGCAACAACGGTGCAAACATCGACTTCACATCGACACTTTCATCGACGATGGTCCTCGATATTCGAGGCAGCTGGAATCAGTTCAGGCTTCTTCGCTATCAGGATGGACAGCCGACGGCTGCCGAACTTGGATTTACGGGTATCCCGACCACCCGTCAAAACAATATCTTTCCTCGTTTCGATTTCCGAAACTATATGACTCTGGGTTCGCAGCGTGCTGACTATAATAACGGTCAAAATCGCCCGTTCGACCTGATCTCGGTCCAGCCGACCGTCACTCAGATCATCGGAAACCACACGCTCAAGTACGGGCTGGATTTCCGAAAACTGCGTGAGAGGTTTACTTCGGACGGTTATGCAGCGGGAAGGTTCTTCATCGACGGAACCTACACGATGCAGGCATCAAACTCAGGCGCAACGCAGCGTGACCGTGCCGGACGCGACCTTGCTGCGTTTTTGCTGGGGGTGCCGGTTGCTAATGGAAATAGTATTATTGACAACCCGACCGTTTACGATACAAGTGAGGCGTATCTTGGCGGATTTATTCAAGACGATTATCGAATTCGGCAAAATGTGACGGTCAATGTTGGGTTGCGGTACGAATTAGAAACGGGCGTTCGCGAGAGCGAAGGCCGCATCGTAACCGACTTTAACCGAACGATCGCCAGTCCGATCGCCGCCCAGGTTTTGGCGAACTACAATGCAAATGTGCCGGTATCGGTCCCGCAAGGCAGTCTCGCAGCACTCAAAGGCGGATTGATCTTTGCCAACAGCTCGAAGGAATCGAACCAGGCAACGGATACCAATAATTTCCAGCCAAGATTCGGCGTTTCCTGGGGCGTCGATGATAAGACGGTGATCCGGGCGGGCTTCGGCATATTCACGGCGCCGTTCCAGATACAAACTATCTTTCAGCCCGGATTTTCGTCTCCGACACTGTTCACTCCGAGTACGAACAACGGCTTGACGTTCCTTGCGACACTTGCGAACGCATTCCCTAATGGGATCACACCATCGCCCGGTAATATCGGAGGCGTGATGACCTTTGTTGGGCGAGATGTGACCGCCGCGAACGCAAACGGCCCCACTTCGACCGTACTTTCATATGATCGTAAGAACGCAAAGTACACTCGGCTGATGATGAGTATTCAGCGTGAGCTGCCGTGGAAGATCGGTGTCGAGCTAACCTACATGTATTCGAAAGGAAGCGATCTGGCGGTCAACCGTGAACTGAACGCGATCCCGACGGCGTATCTTAACAGGTTTACTGCACAGACCGATCCGTCAACGATACTTGCAGCGATAACGTCCGTCAACACGTTCTTGAACGCAAACGTTGCCAATCCATT
>CAZVDM010000085.1:9770-14542 GCA_964625555.1 uncultured Chloracidobacterium sp. | reverse complement strand
GGCCCCGGAGACTGCGGATACAACGCCAGTTTCGCTAAACCTGACGGCGTGACAAATGTGGAGATCCGAATTCAACGCATAACTGCCGAAACGGTGGGCGGGAATACGAGTTGTGGGTACCAACAGATATGGACAAAAGCTGCCAAGATGGAGATCGATGGTGTCGCCGTGCCTGAACGCATCGGCGACAAGCCCGTACCTGCAACTTATGTTAACTTCAGCGATCAGGGCGGTACTGATTATTATTATGAGGCTCCGGCTAACTTCGATCCGCGGAAAAACATAATTCGCATCGAAAACAAGGATGGCTACAAATACACATCGCGGCCGGAATCGATAAAGGAGTGGTCAGGGACCTCGATGTCGGTAACCTTGAAGCGATAAACACAAACGAATGCAAACACTCGATCTCATCATCATCTTCGGCTATCTGATCGGCATTACGGCCTTCGGTATCTTGTTTTCGGGCAAGCAGGAAACGACCGAGGACTATTTCGTCGGCGACCGGAGTGTGCCCTGGTGGGCGATCGCGATGTCGATCGTGGCGACCGAGACAAGTACGATCACATTTGTCTCAGTTCCCGGTATTGCATTTGCCAAGGGCGGCAATTTTCAGTTTTTGCAGCTCGTGTTCGGTTATATGCTTGGCCGCATCGTGATATCGCTTATCTTTATCCCGATGTATTTCAAGGGCGAACTGCAGACGGTCTATCAGCTATTGGGCGACCGTTTTGGCAACCGCGTGAAAATGCTCGCGTCAGCATTGTTCGTCGTTATGCGTAACATCGCTGACGGCGTCCGATTGCTGTTGACGGCGATCGTGCTTGCAGCGGTTTACACCTCGTTCTATCCGGGAAGCGACGCATCGACCATTATTATCGGTTCGATCGTCCTGCTCGGGATCGTGATGATCGTCTTTACGTTCTACGGTGGAATGGAAGCGGTCATCTGGGTCGAGGTCGTACAACTCGTCATCTACATCGGCGGAGCCATCGCCGCGGCTGTCGTGTTGATCCAGAACATTGATGGCGGCATGTCCACCGCGATGTCGCTGGGCGAACAATTTGGCAAATTCAGCGTTTTCGATTTCGGCTGGGACATGACGAAAACCTACACATTCTGGGCCGGACTTTTCGGCGGCTGTTTCCTGACGATGTCCACACACGGTACCGATCAATATCTCGTTCAGCGATATCTGTGTACTAAGAAACCGTCGTCAGCGGCGACAGCGTTGCTCTCATCCGGTGCGGTCGTACTCGGGCAATTCATCGGATTTCTGTTCATAGGCGTCTTGTTGTTCGCTTTTTACGCACCGTTCAATTCGGCTGATTATGCAAACGCCGGCCTCGCCGGCTCGGGCATCTCGGCAAACTTCCCGTTCCTGAAAGGCGATCAGGTTTTCCCCAATTTCATCACCGAGCACATGCCGCCCGGCCTTTCGGGCCTTGTCGTTGCGGCAATTTTCGCGGCGGCACTCTCGTCGTCGCTCAATTCGATCGCCGCGACAGCGATCAACGATCTATATAAACCGTTCGCAAAGAACATTTCAGACAGCCACCTTGTTAAACTGGCAGGGATACTGACGGTCATCATCGGTATCGTGCAGATTCTCGTGGCGATCGCGTTTATGAACTCCGGCGAATCTGCCCTAGGATTGGCTCTCGCGGTCGCATCGCTGATAAACGGCCCGGTGCTCGGCGTTTTTCTCGTTGGCTCATTTATGAAAAGGGCTAGCGAAATTCACGCTCTGATCGGGATGATAGTCAGTATCCTGGCGATGACATATATAATGCTTGCAACGAACAAGATCGTCGAGGGCCCCGTTATCGCTTGGACGTGGTATGCGCTGATCGGCAGCGTCATCACATTTTCAACAGCATTTTTAGCAAGTTTGATCCTCCCAACAAAGAATAATGAAGTATCTCTTTAGCTCTGCATTTGTATTCGTATTGTTCGTCGGCCAGGTTGCCGTCATCTCGGCCCAGCCGTGTGCTTCGGTCAAAGGCAAAGGGCTGTGGCCATCGAAAAAGTCCAATGATTTCGCCGACAAGCTCGTCAAAAAAATGACGGTCGAGGAAAAGGTCGGCCAGCTCGTCCACATCGGCATCAACGCAAGGTTTGCCAATCAGGACAGTCCGTATTTCAAAGATCTCCGGCGGCAGGTCGTAGAGAACAAACTCGGCGGCATCATCTTTTTCGGGGCCCCGATGTACGAGACCGCCATACTCGGCAACCGTATGCAGTCGCTGGCAAAAACGCCTCTACTGCTGTCGCTCGATGCCGAAACGGGCATCGGTATGCGGTTCGAGGACGCGACAAATTTCCCCTGGGCAATGGCAGTCGCCGCAGCCGGCGAGCCTGATTTCGCTCGCCGTATGGGCGTGATCACAGGCCGCGAAGCAAAGGCAATGGGCATCCGACACGTATATGCACCGGTGCTCGACGTAAACAACAACGCGGCCAATCCGGTGATCAACGTCCGCAGCTTTGGCGAGGACCCGGCAGAGGTCGCAAAATACGCGGTCCCTTTTGCACAAGGCATCCAGAGCCAGTGCGTCATCGCGACCGCCAAGCATTTTCCCGGTCACGGCGATACGGCGATCGATTCGCACCGCGGTCTTCCGATCATTGATCACTCGCGTGAGAGCCTCGAAAAAACTGAGCTTTTCCCGTTCAAAAAGGCGGTTGAAGGCGGTATTGGCTCGATCATGATCGCACATATCGCTCTGCCGCAGATCGACGGCGAAGAGATCACACCGCTACGAAACTACGGCGGCGGCGACGCGGAGGCAGGAGCGGAGATCGTCAAAGAAAAAGCGACGATCCCGGCGACGCTGTCCGAAAAAGTGCAGACCGGCATTCTTCGCAAAGATATGAAGTACGACGGCCTGATCGTCTCCGACGCAATGTCGATGAGCGGCCTGACGATCTATTTCACGCAAGAGGAAGCAGGAGTTCGCGCATTTCTCGCCGGCACCGACATCCTCGAAAAACCGGTCGATCCCGATCCGATGATCAAAGGCCTGCTCGCCGCCGTAAAAAGCGGCCGCATCACCAACGAACGCCTCAACGAATCGGTCCGCCGCCAGCTCGCATGGAAACACGAACTCGGCCTGTTTACCAACCGAATGGCGAATATCGACACAATGGATCGAACGATCTCCGGCACAGATTCAACAGAGCTTACCGACGAGATCGCGACAAAAGCGATCACGCTTGTCCGTAATGACGGCGGCATTTTACCGATCAACTCTAATCAAAAGATCGCCGTACTCGGGATTTCCAACGGCTTTGAAGGCGTGAATACAATGGGAAGCCTGGTCGGCTCACTTCGAGCAAGCGGCCTCCGCTTCGCGTCGTCATATTTACAGGAAAATTCGACACCGGAACAAACTGCCGCGGCTCGTCGCACGGTAAACGAAGCCGAGACTGTGATCGTCGGCCTCTATGGTCGTGTCCGTTCGGGGGCAAGAAACAGCGTCGGAATTCCGGACAACGGTGCGAAAATATTACAAGATCTGCTTGCCTCGGGCAAAAATGTGATCGGTATCAGCTTTGGCAATCCGTACATACTGAGCAGTTTCCCTGAGCTAAAAACCTATATCGTCGCATACGGAGATATGTCGAGCCTCCAGCGAGCAGCGGCCAGATCGATACTTGGTAATCAGCCGATAACCGGAAAACTGCCGATTTCGCTGCCTGGTTTGTACCCACGAGGAACCGGGGTCCAGTTCAATCCCGTTCCAAACGTCAGTCCCGCAAAATAGCGACTGGTCAAATAAGCACTATGCATCCTTGGGAAATCCCCGACTTCATTGAAATCCGCGACTGCTCCCTGCACATTTACGGCGTCTCGGCGCCTCATCTAGCGCGCGAACACGGCACGCCGCTATTCGTGTTTAGCGAAGCCCGAATCAAACACAATATCGCTCGCCTGCAAAAGGTTCAAGAGGTCATCGGCTGCCCGCTCAAGGTCTGCTACGCCGCCAAAGCGATGTCCACAATGGCAATTCTCCGCACCGTCAAAGACGCAGGCTGCGATATTGAAGTTAATTCCGGAGGCGAGCTGTGGAAAGCACTCAAAGCAGGTTTCACCGGCGACCAGATCATCTTCAACGGCACCAGCAAAGAAGTTTGGGAGATCGAAAACGCAATAAACGCAGACATTTACGCGATCCAGGTCGATTCCCTCTACGAACTCTCGCTGATCGAGCAAACCGCAAAACGTCTAAACAAACGAGCAAACGTCAGCCTCCGCCTCGTCCCCGAGATCGAGACCGACACGCATTCCGGCCTCCAAACTGCCTTGCTCACCTCAAAATTCGGCATGATGCCAGACGAAGCATTCTCGGCGTTTCGCGACTACAAAAATTCGCCGCACCTCGCGATGAACGGCATTCATCTCCACGTCGGCTCGCAAAATCCCGATCCGCAAGTTTATACCGACGCATTCGCCGCACTTTTCGATGGAGTTGCAAGAATTCTAGACGAAACCGGAATCAAGCTAAAGCACGTAAATGTCGGCGGGGGATTTCCGGTAAATTACCTCGGCGACGCATCGCAAGCAGGAGAGATGCCGGACACCGTCACCGAAATGCTCGCCGCCGGTTTCGAACCGTCCGATGCCATCCTCACAGCCTGGAACAATGCCGCCAAAGGCCGCGAGGAACTATTGCAAGACCTCACAATTCTCCTCGAACCAGGCCGCAGCATCATCGCTGACACCGCAATTTGTCTAACAACCGTCCGCAACTCAAAACAACGTCCAACCG
>CAZVDM010000085.1:0-9670 GCA_964625555.1 uncultured Chloracidobacterium sp. | reverse complement strand
GGCCACCGCTTCGGCGGATGGGGTGGTTCTCTCTTCGAACCAACCGACAACCGACCACTGGTTACTAACGGACGCCGGCTTTAACATCCTGCTCTCGATGGAAACCTACAAGTGGTACTATCACCTTATATCAGCCGAGCGCACCAGCGAACCGCACACGACGCCTTACAAACTGGCCGGCCCGCTCTGCGACGGCGGTGACGTCTATTTCGATGTCGAAGGCCATTACCGCCTCCCCGACCATCGCCTTCTCCCCGAAAACGTCCAGCCAGGCGAAGTACTTGCACTTCTAAACTGCGGCGCATATTCACTCGCCCAAGCAAGCCAATACAACGGCCGATTCCTGCCTGCGGTGGTTTTGATCAGAGAAAATGGTAAAGCGGAACTGATCCGAAAGCGTGACGGATTCGCAGATTTGATTCAGAACGACAACTATTAAATGATTAGGAAATTGCGAGCCGAATGCCCGGAGAGAGATCCAAACCCGGAGCGTACTCAACGTGCAAAACACGTCTCGGGGCATCTTCAACTGCCTTTGATGATGCATGTAACAAAAGCGGACTCATCGCGATAACGCCGCCACGTCCCACGGTGCATTCGACAACGCTTTCTGACGACATCGCCCTTTCGAACTCATCGTCAGTTCGTATTCGTCGGTGATGTGAATTGGGAATGACGCGCAACGGACCGTTTCGATGCGTAGAGTCGTCAAGGTGAATCCGTAACGCGAGGATATGAGATAAAGCCCGCGTCGGAGCATGGACAAATGTCACGCCTTCCTTTTTCGATGCCGGGCCCCAACCGTCTTCGATGACGTTAGTTGCCAGTGGAAGTGCAGTATCCTGATGAAAAGCCACAAGCCAATTTGCCTTGCCTGTTTTTTCAAAAAGCGTCGCCTTGAACGGCACTAGCCGCCTCCCCATAACTTCTTCGCCAATTCGCCATAACCGTTCGTCTTCAACAAACCCGCGAATTGCGGGAATCGACATCAGGTTTCTCGCACCTGCTCGGCTACGACCAACAGATTTCTGCGACAGCTCATTCAGAATAACTTCACATTCGGAATCGGAGAAGACATTGCTTTATATCCAATAGCCGGGGTCTTTCATTCGAATTGAGATCTGGAGCAAATGGGGGTGGAATCTGCCCAATCAGCCTCATCTGTAAATGCCCCAAATGTTAGACTTTCATCCGCAAGTAACTGCTCCTCGGCAATATCGAGTTTTGAACACTCAAGTTCAAGGCTCCGTCGCCTTGTAAGGTCCGATTCAGTGAGATTGGGAACGTACATAAACAAATTCGAGAACCATTTATCGCCTATGCGTTTTACCATCCGATCTTCCGCGTCAAATTTCTTAGAATTTGCTTTTCCGATTCACCAAGTTCCAAATTACCTGAACTGTAAACGCCGCTTAGAGCCACGAGCGAAGCCGCCTCGCTGCTTTCGTCGCGGATTCCGGCGATGACATTGAGATTTTCCTGCGAGACCTCGCGGGCCTTTTCGGGTAGTTCGTGGAAAACATAGCGGTCCGCAATAATGTTCAACACGCTCGAACGCGACGCTGGCTGAGGGAGCATTTCCGTCATTCCGGCGGCTTCGTCGAGCAGTTCGATAGCGGCTTCCGTTTCGCCAAGCTTATTCTTTGTATCACTTACAGCCAGCAGAGCGAAAAGACGGTCACTGTATTCGGGTATTTCGTTTATCGCACGGCGGGCGAGGTCATCTTCCTTTTGAACAGTCAATATCTGCGCGATCTGCGAAAGTGCCGAGCTCTGTTCTGCCGGATTGGCATTCTCGCCGGCGATCTCCATCGCACGTTCCGTCTTGCCAAATCCGGCAAATTGCGTCGCGATCGAGGCTATCAGAGCATTCCGGGCCTTACTGTCACGGGTCTCGATCTCGCGTTGCGATTTGAGTATCGCCCACGCCTCTTCGAGGATCTCAAGGGCTTCGTCCTTGTCATCTTTCTTCCAAGACTCGCGTGCCATGCCGAGCAAAGCCGATGCCATCTGCGTCTTGTCGGTAACGAGATCAAGGGTACTGTCAGCGAACTCCTGGCTGTTCGCGTACAGAAAACCGAGAGCACAATTTGCCAGAAAGAAGTCGCGATGAACATTGTCGAGAAGTTCCGCCTCGGTTCGTGCCGAGTCAAACGCCTCGATCGCCTTGTCATTTCGTTTAGCCTCGACAAACAAATTGCCGGTATCGCAAAGCGCCCGGATCTTTTCTTCGTCATGCTCGATCTCTTTCGACGATTCAAAAGCACGCGTCGCGGCCGTAACAGCTCGCTCGAAGTTCTCCGACTCGATGTCTGCGGTTGCAATATTCTGATACGCCAAAACGCGTGCGCTGGCAAATTCGATCGCCTCAATGGTCGCGAACGCCGCAGCTTCGTCGCCGTCAGCGGCCTGCTTTACGGCGATCCCGGCCTCGACAAAATCCGGATGCATCATCCCGCCCGCGACCTCGCGGGCCTTTTCAAATTCGCCTTTCGACGCCTTGATCAACGCGATCCGCTCACGCGCCTGGGCCGACATTCCATCGTCCTCAATAGCGTCCGCAAGCTGCATCGCATAATCGTCGTCATCGATGGATGCGCAATGTTCCGCGACGATCACCAGCAATTTGTCCCTCGAAAACGGATCGTCAACCGTATCCGCAAGAGCCGCCGCGAGATCGACATTCCCCGCCGCCAAATACCTCGGCACGACAGCATTCATCGCCTCCGCCCGCCCGTCCGAGCTCTTAATGTTCTCAGCCAAAAAAGCCGCACAAGCAAGCAGATCCTGTTCGGCGTATTCTCTCGAAATAAAGTGTTCTGACATATTGTTTTGCCACCGAGAACACAGAGTTCTCAGAGAACAGAAGTACATCCAGAGATCAGTAATTAGATCCCTTCCTTTCTCCGTGACCTCCGTGGCCTCTGTGGCTGAATTCCTTAAACAAATACGCGCCGGAGAGATTCGGGCATCCAGTCACGCAGGTCGACAGCAACGGCAGCCGCCCCGGCTGCGCGGAGTTCGCCCGCGGATACCGTGTTCGCCACACCAAGTGCCGGAAGATCGGCGTTGCGTGCAGCAACAATTCCCGGCGGTGAATCCTCGATCACGAGGCAATCGGCATGAACCATCGGCAAATGGCCGGCATCCGTACGGACAGCATCAAGTTCGCGAAAACCGATGCGAAAACACTCTGGATCGGGTTTACAGTTCTCGACGTCTTCGGCACTGACGATCGTCGAAAAATGCTTCCTGAGACCCGTTGTTTCAAGTACATGTTCGATCTCGTGACGCGAAGCCATACTTACTATTCCGAGCGAAAATTCCTGCGACATCTTTTCAATGAAATTCTCAATTCCCTCGAACAACGGCATTTCGGCCGAGACGCTTTCCTTCCACGCTGCCGATTTTGCTGCGACGATCTCGTCGATCTTCGCCGTTTCCGCCTTTTTTCCTGCCCGTTCGAACGCTGCGGCAACAAAAGTCCGGTCGTCCATGCCCAACGAGGCGTAATAATCATCCTCGGTCAGGTCGATGTCGTTCTCTTTCAGCACTTCCTGATACGCCCGCATCTGCACAGGTTCGTCATTTATAATGACGCCGTTGAAATCCATTAAAATTGCTTTGATCATAAGATGTTCAGAGTGCAAGCTTTAGCTTGTTCACACGTCAACGTTCGACAAGCTAAAGCTTGCACTCTAGCTTAAGTAATTTTCCTCAAACATATTCCCGCGTCCTAAAATTCCATTCGGGTCAAACGCCTTTTTCAAATCGGCCATTTCGTTCAAATATCGCTCGCCCATCATCGCGGCGAGGTATTTTCGCTTGAGTTTCCCGATACCGTGTTCGGCCGAAACGGTTCCGCCGAGCATTATCGCCTGTGCAACGCATCGTCCGTAGATATGACGTGCCTTTTCAGCCTCATCTGCATTTTTCGGCAACATATTGGCGTGCAAATGACAGTCGCCGATGTGCCCGAAAATTACATAATCGAGCCCGCTGGCATCAAGCGTCTCTTTATAATATCGCAGAAACGAAGCAAAATTCCCGTCCGGCACAGCCATGTCGGTCCCGACCTTTCGCTGCTTATTTTTGACCACACGCTCATTGACCGTAACCGGCAACGCATGTCGAAACTCCCGCATCTTCTCCCGGTCCTGTTCATTAGTTGTAAACCACGACCGCTCAAGATCGGCATTTTGCTTTTCCAGCAATTCGTTCCACTTCTCGAGCAAAGCGTCTTCGTTTTCCGCCGTTGTTTCCTGCTCAAAAAATATCGCTCCGACAGCATCCGCAGGCACATCGGGAAACTTCTCCGAGATAAATTTCAATGCATTGTCATCAAAATATTCGATTAACGAAGCTCCGATCTTGTCAGAACCGGGAGCGATAGCGACTGGGTTGCTGTTGGATTCGAATGAACGCACCTTTGCTTCATCAACGAACGCTCGAAGATCGGTTTCGCTTTCAAAAAACACGATACCGCTAAAAAAACCTGTCGGCTTTACCAACAGCGACAACTCGATCTCTGCAATAACTCCGAGCGTCCCTTCGCTGCCGATGAAGAGGTCGATCGCATCAAGCGGCTGCTCATTGAAATAACCGCTGACATTCTTCCGAACGTGCGGCCTTTCGTAAGTTAGAGGTTTGGTTGTGATCGAACGGCCGTTCGCTGTGATAATAGTGATCGAGCCATTCTCGTCCGCGACCGTTTCGCCGCGACGCATTTCCACGACATCACCGTCCGCCAACACAACCTTCAACCGCCGTACAAATTCCCGAGTCGCTCCGTACTTAAAACTTCTCGCACCCGAAGCGTTCGTCGCTACCGTCCCGCCGATCTGACACGACCACTCGGTCGGATCCGGCGGATAAAACAGCCCAACCGCGTCAACGGCCTTTTGCAGATCGCCGAGCATAACGCCGGGCTCAACGACCGCCGTTTTCGCTTCCTTATCAATAGAAATGACCTTATTCAATTTCTCCAGCGACACTACAACGCCGCCAAACGGAATCGCACCGCCGACAGTCCCGGTCCTTGCCCCCGAGATCGTCACCGCAGTCTTGCTCTCATTCGCCTCACGAAGTATCTGCGTCAGCTCACTCGTATTCTCAGGCACCAACAGCTTCTCCGCATGACCACCAGGCATATTGCTGGCATCGGTCAGATAATTTTGCAGATCATCAAGCTGGGTTTTGACTTGCATACAAAGAATTTAGCTTAATCTGCAATCATGTTCAAACCAGCTTTCTTTCTCCGTTTTTTGGCGTTTAAGAATATTGTCGCCCCCGCAGCAACCAACATTGGAGCGTCTTCCCAGATCCCAAAAAGGAATGTCGCCGTCGAACCGATGATGGTCCATAACAGAGGAATTGCCAGGAGCCGCAACGTAACCGGCTTTTTATTCCATATCAATAACCCGAATGTAAATATCGTGATGGGACACGGAACTCCGAACGTGGGAGTCCGCGGATAATTATGGCCGAATAAATTACCAAGCATCGGATAGAACACGATCGAATACAAAATAAACCCCACTCCGATGAAATCGGAAACATCTGCATTGAATGCGAATTGAAGATCACCGTGGAGCAGTCCAAAATACAGCAGCAAGAATGCTTGAAGGACGAAAATTGAACCAAAAAGATATGCGAGAGTATTGATCTCAGCGAAATAGCCGATCTGATAGACGATTCCGGCCCAGGCCCACAAAAACACCAAGACCAAGACGGTGAAAGGGCGGAATCGGCGATCATTCGTAAATGCCGCAGCCGCCGACAACAATGCTGCAACGCTAGCCGCGATCCCAATATACGGCAGATCAGTATTGTACCTGCCGAAAACGTCTAGGAACTGTTCTACCGAAAATGGGATCATTACGAGTTAAAAAATTCTATCTCACGACTAATTCCCTCTCCCGCAAATATTTTAAACGGTCGCGGATCTCAGCCGCCTGCTCGAATTTCATTTCTTTGGCGGCGTTGCGCATGTCGGCTTCCATTTGCTGAATGGTTTCCTTGAGCTGTTTTGGCGAATATTCCTCGAACGAATCAAGATCGAGCGGGATCTTGAAATAATCGGCTTCGTAGGCGGTCACCAGAGTCGCGTCGATCGATTTGATGATAGTGGTGGGCGTAATGCCGTGTTCGCGATTGTATTCTTCCTGTATGTGTCGCCGCCGTTCGGTTTCGGAGATGGCATATTCCATCGACTTTGTGATCTTGTCCGCGTAGAGGATCGCTTTCCCGTCGGAATTTCGGGCGGCTCGGCCCATCGTCTGGATGAGCGAGCTTTGCGAACGCAGAAACCCTTCCTTGTCCGCATCAAGAATGGCAACGAGCGACACCTCCGGCAGATCAAGCCCTTCGCGCAAGAGGTTAATACCGACCAATACGTCATATTCGCCGCGCCGCAGATCACGCAGGATCTTGATGCGTTCGAGCGTGTGAATATCGCTGTGCAGATATCGGACCTTAACGCCGACCTCGGCGAAATACTCGCTCAAGTTCTCCGACATTCGTTTGGTCAATGTCGTTACGAGTACACGTTCGTTCCGCTCAGCCCTTACGCGGCACTCTTCAAGCAGATCGTCGATCTGGCCCTTTACCGGACGCACCTCGACGATCGGATCGAGCAAGCCTGTCGGACGAATTATCTGCTCGATCACCTCGCCCTGCACTTTGTTCAGCTCATACGGCCCGGGCGTTGCGGAAACATATATGGTTTGGCCGACACGTTCCTCGAACTCCTGAAAATTTAGCGGCCTGTTATCTTTCGCGCTCGGCAGACGAAACCCATATTCGACCAAAGTTCCCTTTCGCGACTGGTCTCCCTTGAACATCGCGCCCAATTGCGGCACCGTCTGGTGCGATTCGTCGATCACCATCAGGGCGTCCTTCGGCAGATAATCGAGCAGCGTCGGCGGCGGTTCGCCCGGAGCCTTGCCGGTCAGATGCCGCGAATAATTCTCGATCCCGCGGCAAAACCCCATCTCCTTTATCATCTCGAGGTCGTACATCGTCCGCTGATGCAGCCGCTGAGCCTCGACGATCTTGCCTTCTTTGACGAGAAATTCTTCGTGAACCGCCAGTTCTTCTTTGATCGTCTGAACCGCTCGTTTGATCACGGGTTTTGACATCACGTAGTGCGTTTTCGGATAGATCGGAATTCGCGTCGAGTGTTTCGCCAGCACCTCGCCGAGCAGCGGATCGATCGTGTATATCGAATCGATCTCATCGCCCCAAAACTCGATCCGATACGCCTGGTCCTGATAACTCGGATAAAGCTCAACCACATCCCCACGCACCCGAAACGAACCGCGCTCAAAATCGATATTGACCCGCTCGTATTGCAGCTCGACGAGCTTCTGCAAAAACTCCTCACGCTTGATCTGCATTCCGGGCTCGATAAAGACCAGCATCCCAAAATACGCATCCGGATCGCCCAAACCGTAAATACACGAAACCGAAGCCACCACGATCACATCCGACCGCTCAAACAAAGCTCGCGTCGCCGAAAGGCGCAAACGATCGATCTCCTCATTCACCGTCGCTTCTTTTTCTATATAAAGATCGGCCGCCGGAACGTAGGCCTCAGGCTGGTAATAATCGTAGTAAGAGACAAAATACTCGACCGCATTCTCGGGGAAAAACGACTTGAATTCCTGATAAAGCTGCGCCGCCAGCGTCTTGTTATGCGCCAAAACAAGCGTCGGCCGCTGCGTCTCATTGATCACCTGCGCGATCGTGAACGTCTTTCCGCTGCCGGTAATGCCAAGCAGGACCTGATCTTTCTCACCTGAATTGAGATTCTCGACGAGCTGCCGAATGGCCTCCGGCTGATCACCCTTAGGCGTATTTTCACTTATGAGACGAAATTGCATTCCCTAATCTTAATATATATTTGAAGTTGACGCCAGCGAGCGTATATTGGAGATGTGATGAAGATCAACGAATATCGGTCTAAAGCTGCGCCGACCAGGAGGAAAAATATGCGACGTTTACTGCTAATTCTGATGATGATGCTGATGGTGTCGGTTGCGGCATGCACAAATAAAGCGCAGGAGCATTATAATAACGGACGCGCCCTGGACGAGAAGCGCGACTTTGAAGGTGCGGTCGTAGAGTACACTAAAGCGATAGAGGCTGATCCCAAGTTCGTCAAAGCCTACCTCAATCGCGGTATCGGCCGGGACCAAAGAAAGCAATATGACGGGGCGATCGCCGATTTCACAAAAGTCATCGAGCTCGATCCAGCCAACCTCCAGGCATACATGAGTCGCGGTGCTGCCCGCATCTTTACAAATGACCTCGACGGAGCTATCGCAGATTTTACAAAATTGATCGAGCTTGACCCGCGTAAGCCGGCTCAAGGCGGTTATTACCGAAACCGTGCAGTCGCTTATCGGGCTCAACAAAAACCCGACCTCGCCGCAGCCGACGACAAAAAGGCCGCCGAGGTGGAAAAAATGCCATGGTAAGCGCCCTCAAGCGCCATTTGTCAGAACCGCCGAATGGCCTCCGGCTGATCCCCCTTAGGCGTATTTTCACTTATGAGACGAAATTGCATTCCCTAATCTTAATACAAACCGCCAATTTTTCCAAGGCTCTGCGAATCCGACTCCTCGACTCCTCTACTCCCCTTCGCCCTCTCCGGCCATCTAAATCCTGACTCCGCAAGATTCAGCATCGTCATCGACCGATTAAAACAAATCTCAAGCACTTAAAGCGAAGAGAATCGCAATATCGCAGCTCTGACACCCGATCTTTTTACACGCCACCCCGCCGCCAAAGCCATTGAGGATGTCTGAAAGGTCGATTTAGAAGAGTTTTAACCACAAAATAACACGAAAAGGAAACAAAAGTTATTCATTTAGGTCTTGTTTCGTGCTTATTGGTGATATTTCGTGGCTAGCTCTTCATAATTTCTGGCTTACAGACAGCCCCTTTCACCCCGACAAACTCAACCCTCGCGCCATTTGTCAGAATCGCCGACCATCTATAAACTCTGTCAATAAATCAAAAGACGCGAGCCCTTACGCTTTCTACGGACTGCAGTTTATTTCGCACATAGACAGATTGCTCAACGAAAGCCTACAACGTCGGGCTCGGCCAAGCGCAAAGATGGAAGGAAAACTACCGAACAGCCGATGGAAGCAGTCGCATCTTTCAGTCGATATCAAGCACAATACTCAGCATGAGCATAATTATATATATCGGCTTATGCACCGCCACATTTGCCGCTATTTATTGGCGTTTCATAGCGTGTTTGCAACTATAACATATCAGTTTTAGCGTGCATAGACTTGTTTTATCTTGAGCATATATGCATTCCGTATCTCTGCCTGATATGCGGATACAGTGGAAAGACGAAGAACACCCAGCGCCGCAACCGGTCAATGTTCCATTATAATGAGCTATTATACCTTTTTGAAAAAGAAGTTTGGGCGGGATCGCATCCGACCGAACTGCCGATGGCAGCAGTCGCATCGTTCTGTCAACATCATATTTATTCTTCTATATTGCTAATTCAATATTATGATACCTATGACCACATACTAGTGCCCTTTCTGACAGTATTATGTTCAACTAAATTTCGTCCTTTCCTTTTATCTGCTATTGACACACGCTCCCATAAGGTATATTCTGTGCGCGTTCGTAAAGAAGAGGA
>CAZVDM010000084.1:0-14545 GCA_964625555.1 uncultured Chloracidobacterium sp. | reverse complement strand
GCCGTCAAACCGCGCCAGATTGGACGAGGCCTCGGCGGTCGCGATGATGTAATACACAGCGATGCCGTATTTTGCATAAGGCAGCTCAACATCGACCGTCGTCGCACCGAGCGACTCGAAATTGGCGATAGACGCCAGCACGCTGTCGCGAACTTCGTCGTCAATGCCTTCGCCAAACAGCGCACGCGGAATGCCGATCACTTTGCCTTCGAGGCTGCCGTTCAATGACTCGGAATAGTTTGGAACCGGCACGTCCGCAGACGTCGCATCGTGTTCATCACGCCCCGCAACGACGCTCAGCACGTCCGCAACGTCTTTCGTCGTCTGCCCAAAGATCCCAATATTGTCCAAAGAAGAAGCAAACGCCACCAAACCATAACGCGAAATGCGTCCGTAAGTCGGCTTAAACCCGACGATCCCGCACAACGACGCAGGCTGACGAACGCTGCCGCCGGTTTCGCTCCCCAACGCCGCACGGACGACTCCCGATGCCACAGCAACCGCAGAACCGCCGCTACTTCCGCCCGGAACCCTCGTCACATCCCAAGGATTTTTCGCCGCACCAAACGCCGAAGATTCATTAGAAGAGCCCATAGCGAACTCATCCATATTCGTCTTGCCAACAACGATCGCACCCGCCTCCGTAAGCCGCGAGATCGCCGTCGCATCGTATTGGGCATTGTAATTATGCAGTATCTGCGATCCGCACGAGGTACGCATTCCTTTCGTGCAGATATTATCCTTGATCGCGATAGCGACGCCCTCGAGCACGCGTTCGCCCGGCTCGGCATCAAGTTCGGCAGCACGTGCGAGCGACGCTTCGCGCTCGATCGACAGGAATGAGTTAAGTTCCGGATTCAACCGCTCCGCAGCGTCCAATGTCTTTTCGATCTTTGAAACTATGGTCATAAATTCGATCTTATTTCTTGATCACGGGCAAAACACCGTCAACCAGCCATTTATCGCCTTGCTTTACCATGTCAACGGAAACTTCTTTTTGTTCGCTGCGAATATCGTCTTTCCATAAGAGCAATACTTGAAAAACAGTCTTTTCAGGGCTCACAACCTTGCATTCACCAACGCGAAATGCCTTTGGATAATTTGATGTCGCTGTAAAATGATCTCCCGGAATGCTATCCGCAGCCAAAAGAGAATTAAACAATCTGTCCGTCAGATAAGGCTTTCTTTGAATCAAATTGTCCGAAGTGTGGGCCATATCATTTGCAAAATGAAATGAGTAAAACCGTTTCACAGCATCGCGAGCCTCGCTGCATTGGGTAGATTCGAGATTCGGAATACTGCAACCAAGCGAGCCGAAAGCAGAAATCAGTAATCCGGCGAGCACGCATAGCCGAAAACTGGAAACTGAGAACCGAACGCTGAAAACTCGTGTCATAACACCTTCGGAACCTGAAAATGTCCCGCAACCGGCGATGGAGCTTGTTCTAGAGCCGCTGTTTGGCCGAGCGAGCCGCCGGGGATGTCTTCGCGGATCGTCTGTGTCGCTTTGCCTTCGTCGGTCAGGCCGCCGAGCATTGGTTCGACGTCGTCCGTATTTAGTTCGTTGAGCTGCTCGATATATTTCACAATATCCGCCATCTGCGGCGTGTACATTGCGACTTCGGCGTCAGTGATCTCTAGATGCGCCAGTTTTGCTACTTGTCGTACGTCCATAATTTCCAGCTATTTCAAATTTAAGATTTGAAATTTCAAATTCAAGATCGATCGGTTCGTTGCCGGTCCAGATAAACCCCTGCGGCCGCAAGAAAGTTTTCTTTAAATCCTTGATCAGCGATCGCGTTTGCCGCGTTCTCTAGATCTTTCGAAACCGGCGGAACTGTTTTTGTCATCGCCTTTTCAATGGCATGTCTCGCGGCGACCGCCTTTTTATCTATTCGAAACTCGATAAACGTCACCGTTCCATATCCGAGCGTTGAATTGATCTTCGCGATCATCGTCGGGCTCAGGTCTTCGAGATGCCGTTGCCAGGTCTTGTCTTCGACGGCTATCACGAGGCGTTTCTTTTCAAACGAGATCGGCACGGTCCGCTCACGCAGCATTTCTCCTGCACATTGCGACCAGGCAGCGAATGTCAATGCTTCGTCTGCGATTGTGTCGTGCGGAATTCCGCTCAGGGCTTGCGGAATCGCACTAAAAAGCTGTTCCATTTGTCATTCGCCGCCAATCAACTATCATTTTAGACGAGATGATAGAACTTCCAAAATTGATACTTGCATCAGGCAGCCCGCGAAGGTCTGAGATATTGGCTTCGGTCGGTTGGGAATTCGAAAAACACGTAGCCGACATCGACGAAACCGAACTTCCGGGCGAATCGCCCGAAGACTACGTCGTTCGACTCGCCCGCGAAAAGGCCGAGGCCGTTGCAGTGAATTTTCCCGATATGCCCGTCCTCGGAGCTGATACGACAGTCGTTATCGCCGGCCAGATTCTCGCAAAACCGATGGATCTTGACGACGCCCGACGAATGCTGAGAATGCTCTCGGGAAGCTGGCACGTAGTATTGACGGGGGTTGCAGTGGTTCAGGACGGAGTTACTCGCTCCGACATTCAAAGCACTCGCGTCAGATTCGCGGCAATGTCCGAGGCAGAGATAAACCATCTCGCGATGCTCGGCGATCCGCTAGACAAAGCCGGGGCCTATGCCGTTCAGGCACAGGCCGCGTTGTTTATCGAAGGTATCGAGGGCGATTATTGGAATGTCGTCGGGCTGCCGATAAGCCTAGTTTATCGGCTCGTACTACAGTAGCTTGTCGATCGCCTTAGATATCGGGATCGTGATGTCGTATTTTGGGTCGATGCCGCCGAATGGTTCACCGGCAAGGTCTCCGTTCTTATTAAGGATCACAAACGAGGGCACCTGCTCGACTTTGTACTTTTTCAGCGTCGCCGCACCGTCCGGATCGAGGAGTAGAGTTGAAGTAAGCTTACTCATTGCAGCAAAACTCCGAATCTCTGCGATACTCGAATAGTTCTTCGAACGGGCGTTGTTTGAGTCTGTCGCGACGAAATAGAAAACGACATTCTTGCCCGCATATTTCTTGGCCAATGCGTTTGTAAAATCAGCTTGCCTCGCTGAAAGCGGCAGCCAAACTGCACCAACAGCGAGAACTACGACCTTGCCATTTTGAGCCTCGACATCGATCTTTGCGCCGTCGAGGGAAGTCATAACGGTCTGAGCCATCGCCGCAGCCGACAGAATAAATGTTAAGCCGAGTATTGTGATGAAACCTTTTAGGTTTTTCATATGTTTAGGGAACGCTCACAGGCTTTCCCACATCAATTAGATGCAAGTTTGATACCAAACTACTGCTTTCGATTAAGTATCACATTATCGATCAATCTGACTCCGCCTATGCGGACAGCAATAGCTATCAGAGTCTCTTCATCTCCAATTTTCTCAACACTTTGCAGAGATTCTCGATCCACCACTGCGACATAATCGATTTCGGCCGCAGGCTCGGACGAAATTCGCTTTTTCACCATTTCAGTAAGATGTACGGCAATTCGTTCACCTTTCTTAAAAGCGAGCTTGGCTTCGCGGAGAGCACCAATGATGATCGCAGCCTTTTTGCGGTCTTCGGAAGATAAACGCTCGTTTCGAGATGACATTGCGAGGCCTGATTCTTCGCGAACGGTCGGAACTACGACGATCTCTGTCTCAAAACCAAGGTCTGTAGTCAGCCGATCGATCACTGCAACCTGCTGAGCATCCTTTTGCCCGAAATATGCTCTGTCCGGGCGGACTGTATTAAATAATATCGTCACAACGGTCGCCACGCCGCGAAAATGGCCAGGCCGCGATTCACCCTCGAGCTTGTCCGTCAAACCTTCGACATTTACGTAGGTCGCGAAACCGTCCCCATATATCTCATGCCTTTCCGGAGCAAAGATGTAGTCGACGTCGTATTCGGCAAGCATAGCTGCATCGGCAGTCAGATCGCGAGGATATTTCTCGAGGTCTGTTGTGTCGTTGAATTGCGTCGGGTTAACAAAGATCGAGACAACAACGACATCATTCGCCGCCTTCGCTTCCTGGACGAGGGTCAAATGGCCTTCGTGCAATGCCCCCATTGTCGGTACAAAACCGACGGTCTTAGCCTCCCGCCGTAATTTGCGCGAGATCGAGAACATTCGTTGCCGGCGGTTGATGATCTCCATTCTACGCGGATTTGAGTTCGACTTTCGTTTCTTCGGTCAGGCCGTATGATTCTTCGTCGTTCGGGTATGCGCCGGATTTTACGTCGGCGGTCCAGCGGTGGATGGCATCGGTCATGACGTCTCGGATGCTGGCGTATTGGCGAACGAATCGCGGTTGGCGACCAAATGTCATTCCGACGAGATCGTGCAAGACAAGCACCTGAATATCGCAATCGAGGCCGGCACCGATACCGATCGTCGACATTTCGAGTTCGGCGGTGATCATTGCGGCGACCTCGCGAGGGACGAGTTCGAGAACGACGGCAAATGCTCCGGCGTCCTCGAGCATTTTTGCGTCCTCGATCAACAGCTTAGCCTGCTCTGCGGTTCGGCCCTGAACACGGTAACCGCCCATTTTATAGACTGATTGTGGTGTCAAACCGATGTGGGCGACGACCGGGATCTCTTCGCTAACGAGGCGCTTTACCAGCTCGACGCGGTTGCGTCCGCCTTCGAGTTTGACGGCCTCGGCACCGCCGTATTTCATTAATCGCAATGCATTTCGGACGCTCTCGTCCTCATTTACGTGATACGTACCAAACGGCATATCGGCGACGACCATTGCTCGTTCGGTGCCGCGCTTTACCGCGATGCACGCTGATGTGATCTCGTCGAGCGATACCGGGATCGTGTTGCCGTAGCCGTGAATCACGTTGCCCATGCTGTCGCCGACGAGGATGATATCGACGCCGGCCTCGTCCACAATACGAGCCGTCGGGTAATCATATGCCGTTAAACACACCAGCTTCTCGCCGGCCTCTTTCGCCGCACGGATCGCCGGCAGGTAAACTTTGCCCGGTTTGTCAGGCTGTAAATATGCCATAAAATTGACTCAAGTCTAGCTGTTTACTGTGTTTTAGTCTAGCCGATTCGATCGTCGGTCTGGATACGGCAGTTGCCGGAATTCGCAGCCCAAAACATTTCGGGCTAGCTTCCGGCTGCAAACGGCTCACCGGCCACTGAATTTGGGTTCCAGCGTCTGACCTCACTTGGGTCGTCCAGATCAGCGAGAATATCAATGATCTCTCGGCCGAGAACCGGATGAACAAAGTTTGGTGCGATCTTTGACATCGGTTTGAGTGCGAATCGACGCAGGTGCATTCGAGGGTGCGGAAGGATCAAAAACTCTGTGTCCAACTGCGTATCGCCGAAAAACAGCATGTCAAGGTCGACTGTTCGCGGTTTTTTGAGATTCTTGTCGGTGCGGCCGAGCAGGTACTCTATACGCAGAAGACGTGCCATCATTTGGGTGGCACTCACGTTCGTCACGCTGATCTCGGCGACCATATTAAGGAACTTGTGCTCGCTGACGAGTTCGACCGGTTCCGTTTCGTATACAGGCGAGAGGCGGTTTATAACAAAACTTGCCTCGACGATAGCACGGACGGCCAAAAGTAGATTGCCGGCTCTGTCGCCCAAATTCGAACCCAAACCGACATAAGCTGTGGTGATACCGTTTTCCATTGGATACGCTACATAGTAGATAGAGCAATCCGCCCTTGATGTCAACGGCGATAGCGATCGATATTCCGCACAAATAGAAAAGGCCGCCTTTTTAGACGGCCTTTACCGGTAGAAACTGCGGCCCGAGCCGACGTTTCAGACCTAGGGGGACAAAACTTATTTGTTGTCTTCGACAGTTGAAATTCGGACACCCCCATTTGTCGTGGATACCTTTATCGGAGCACCCCCGCCGTTGAGGTTGGTCTGGATCCTTTTATTATGCGGCCGGTAATAGTCGCCTTTGACTTCCTCGGTCGTGATCGCAAGTGCTGGAATATCGCTTTTAAAGCCGCCGTTTACCGTGCCTGTTTCAACGTTTGCACTGTAATCTTTGGACATCACCAGATTTACGCCGCCGTTTGATGTAACGACCTCGAGGCCGCTGCCGTTCCAGCTTGTGCCGGCGAGCTTCACGTTGACGCCGCCGTTCGTCGTGCGGCCTTTGACGGAGCCTGCCAGACCGTTGAGCGAAACGCCGCCGTTCGTTGTCTCAAACGACATCGTCCCATTTACGTCCGAGATCGAAATTCCGCCGTTATGGGCAGTGATGTTCAGATTGGTGCTTCGCGGTACTCGGATATCGAATGAGACCGACCAGTTCTTTTCCTCGACCGAATTGTCGGCTTTGATCGTCTGAGATGTGTTGATCTTAACGCCGTTGGCAATCGCTTTTGCTTCTTCTTCAGTCTTGGCCCACGCCTGAACGCAGGCACGCACCAAAACGTCACTGCGGTCTTCGCCCTTGACGCTCACTCCGCCGTTGCGATTACCGTCAACATTGACGTCGCCGCTTGATGGCAAAGTCATTTCACGAAGGTCACGAACGGACGTATTTTCGTCGTTATGCCAATTGTTATTTGAACAGAACTCCCTATTATAGGACTTATGTTCGGCTTTGTATGACTTGCTGTCGGCTTTTGTGACCTGGCCAAAAACCGCCGTGGCAGTGATGCCGATTACCAAAGCAGACATCGCGGCTGCGATCTTGGATAAATTACGAGATATGAATTTCATTGTGACAAATTCCTCCGAGATGATCTTGATATAAGAAAACTGTGCTTTCTGTAATCAAAACACCGTAGAAGCTAAATTTGTGACAACTAAATGCTTGCTCTAGATTGGCCCGAGATATCTATGGTCAGGCCTTCGGAATGCAGGTGCCAATCAAGTACTCTGGCACCGTCGTAGGCTGCGATCGCGGCTTCGACATCCTGTCGCCGTCCGTCCTCGCAATAAAATGCGATGCAGCCGCCTCCGCCGGCACCGCAAACCTTGGTCGCGATCGCGCCGTGTGCCTCTGCTGCGGCGATCAAGATATCCATTTGAGGTGTAGTGATATTGGGGCTGAGGCGTTTGCGATTGGGAAAGGCTCGTGCCAAGACGCCGCCGAGTGTGTCCCAATCATTTGCCAGCAACGCCGTCCGAGCATTAACGGCCGTGTCGCGAATGTTTTCGAAAATATCAAAGATCTCAGGATCACCGTCGATGTGGCGTTTGGTGATCTCCCAATTATTCGTGCCTGAATTACGCGGTTCGCCGGTGTAACAGATCGCGATGCGGCGTTCGAGCGTCGAGGTGTCGATATCGAGGGCCTCTCGCCGTATGCCTTCAGGGCCGAAATGTATTGCCGAGACTCCACCGTATTGGGCAGAATAGTAATCCTGATAACCCGTCGGCACACGAATGACCTGACACTCGACCGCCGCAGCGATCGGAATAAACCGTTCCGGAGTGTATCGATCTCCGACAAGTTTGTTCAAGGCACCAATACAGGCAATGTTGAGCGTTGACGAACCGGCAAGCCCCGCACCTGCAGGGGCTTCGGACTCAGTCGTCATTGTAAAACCGGTTTCGGGCTTAAAGAAATATACGAGCTTTGAAAGCAGTTCGAGTACTGGTTCGTCCTTTAGCGTGGAGATACTTCCCACGTTGGTCTCAAGACTCGTTTTCTGATCAACAGATTCAATGATTATTCGATCGTCGCTTCGCGTTTCAATGCGGCAAAAGGCGCGCATGCTGACGGCAAAATTAACGGTCGCGGCACCTTCGTGAAACAAAAAGAGGGGCGGAATATCAATGGTTCCGCCGGCAAGGTCGACCCGTGTTGGTGCTGATGATTCGATTATCATGTTCAGTTGTCAGTTGTCAGAAATTAGTCTACTTGCTAGGGCTTCGGATCCTGGTCCTCGTTGTCGCTGCGTCTCCGCGACTCGGCGTCTTCTTTCTCCTCTCGATTCGGTTCGCGCGTCAAATGAAGGCGTTCGCCGAGGTCGTGAAGCGTGATCTTACCAATGTCTTCGACAGCCTGCAGTTTTTCTTCGAGCTTTTGGATCGTTTCAGGATCCGCATCTTCGACCTTTTCGGAGATCCAGTATCGTTCTAAGACGTAGAACACGATAATGCCGAACATCACGACAAAGAACAGAGCGAAACCGACCTGCTTGAAGTCGCCAATGATACCCGTGATAGCACCACTAAAAAAATAACCGGTGCCAGACAATATCAGTACCCAAAGGAAACAGCTTATAGCACTTGCCCCTAAAAAGCGCCAAAACGGCATTTTGCTGACGCCATATGAGAGGCAGACCGCGACGCGAATTCCGTATATATATTTTGAAAAGATGATAGCAAGGCTGCCGAATTTAGCTGTCAGCTTTTCAACTCGCGGTTGGGCGACCTGATAAAAACGGTAGTCTTTAGCATTTTCATGAAAGACCCGCCCGATCCCATAGCCGACACAATCCCCAACCACGCCGCCGGCCGTTCCAGCTAACAGAACTTTGGCCCATCCCCAATTGCCGAACAAACCGCCGTGGGCCATTGTCCCGGAGATCAACAAAGTGATGTCGCCCTCGACCGTACAAAGAGCAAATACGGCGTAAATTCCATATAGGGCGATCAGATCATAAAGCTGTTGATCCATAATAATCGGGAAGGATTCGAGCGGTTTTCCGCGCATTCATCGACGTTGAAAGATTAACTTTCCACGTTGATACAGTCAAAGCGTGTAGGTTATTGACAGTTGGCCGGGTAGTGTCTAAAATCGCGGTTGGTTCCGATTTTTATTACGTTAGGAAAGGGCTCGCATCATGAGTGAAATGCAGGATCCTGCCGGAAATTGTGTAGGTGTCGAGGTCGGCAAGAGATCGATGACAGCGGTTTGCATGAATGCGGGCGGCGAAGTTACCGGCGTGCAGACGGCCGAGGTCAGTTTTGCCGAACCGTCGTCGAGCCAGCTGATCTACTTTATCTCGAGTTTGAAATCGAGTTTCGGCGAATTTAAGCGTGTTGGCGTAGCCGTGCCAGGACTAGTCGATCGCGGAGCAAAAAAGGTTGCATTTTCCTCGCACATTCCCGAACACTCCGGAATGGATCTTGGTTCGGAGATCGAGATGGCTGCAGGTGTGCAGGCTTACATCGAGAATGACGCAAACGCCGCAGCGTATGCCGAATTTCGGCTCGGAGCAGGCCGCGGCAGCGAGAATATGTTCTACGCGACGCTTGGCCTAGGCGTCGGCGGATCGTTTATTTTCGGCGGTGAGATATGGCGTGGTGCCGGAGGATTTGCCGGCGAATTCGGGTATGTTCCGATCGACGAAGAGGGAACTCGCCTCGAGGACGTCGCGTCGTCCCCTAACATTGTTCGCAGAACACGCAGCCGGTTTCATCAGGACAGCACTTCGTCACTGGTCGATCTTGACGAGCACACGATCACCATCGCCGACATAGTCGCAGCGGCGAATGCCGAGGACGATTTTGCGAGGCTGATGCTTGAAAGGACCGGCAGCTACGTTGGGACCGGCATTGCAAGTGTCATCAACCTACTTAACATTGAGCGGATCGTTGTCGGCGGCGAGATCATGCAGGCACGGCATTTGGTGCTCGATGCGATCATCGAGCGAGCAAAAGAGCTGTCGTTTGCTCCGTCATTTGCCTCAACGATCATCGTTGAGGGTGAGTTGGGTTCGAACGCCGCCGCTGCGGGTGCCGCACTTTTGGCTTGCCAAGCCTAAGTTAAAACAAAAATATGAAAGAGTTATCGTCCTAATGAGGAAAACTTATTAGTGAAAAATTGCACAAGCGGTCGCGAACGATGTATTTTTTTACTTGTGCAATTTGCGGATTTAGTGAGTTTTAGTAAAATCGAAAGCAGTTTTACGGTTCGCATTCTTAAAAGATAACCTGATTCGTCGTATTTCACCGAAATTTCGCAAGAGATTTGGGGCACGGCGAAGTTTAGTTTTTGCGAGTTAGCGGAAGGGCAAGAGATATTAAATGGCACAAATTTTTCCAAAGAGTGCAAATAATATTGCCAAGATCAGCATGATCATGGCGGTAGTGCTGGGGGGAACGGCGTTCTTTGCGTACACGCAGCTCGCCCGTTCGTCTTACTTGACCGGTCGCTATTTGGAAAAGCAGCAGCCGGTTCAATTCAGCCATAAGCACCACGTCGGCGACGACGGCATCGATTGCCGTTATTGTCACCAGACGGTTGAAACGACGGCGACGGCAGGCATGCCTTCGACGCAGACATGTATGAATTGCCACAGCCAGATCTGGGCGGACAGCCCCTATCTTGAGCCTGTACGGGCGAGTTTCCGAGATAACAAACCAATACAATGGGAAAAGGTGCATGATCTGCCCGAATACACGTATTTTAACCACAGTATTCACGTCGCCAAGGGCGTGGGCTGTTCGACCTGCCACGGTGCGATCGACAACATGCCGGTCGTCTTCCAGGAAAATACGCTTCAAATGGAGTGGTGCATCGCTTGTCACCGTGCACCGGAACAGTTCATCAGGCCAAAGTCCGAGGTATTCAATAATAACTACCAGCCGGGCGATATTGACCAGAAAGATCGCGACAAGCTCAAGATCGACTACAAGATACGAAGTAAGGAAATGATGACAAGCTGCTCTACGTGTCATCGATAAACGGCGAAAAGATCGAGGAATTAGCAAATAATGCCCAGTCCAGAAAATAAACCTAGCTTTGCAATGCTGCGTGAGCAGGTACTCGCGCAAGGCGGTAAAGAATATTGGCGCAGCATCGAAGAGCATGCCGACACGCCTGAGTTTCGAGAATTTGTCTCGCAGGAATATCCGCACGAGATCGAGGAATGGGACAACAGCCTGAGCCGGCGTAATTTTGTAAAGGTAATGGGAGCCTCGCTCGCCCTCGCGGGGTTGAGCGGCTGCGTCATTCAACCGCCCGAAAAAATCGTTCCGTATGTTCGCCCTGTCGAGGGCATGCTGCCCGGTAAGCCGCTGTTTTTGGCAACGGCAATGTCGGTCGGCGGAGTGGCCACCGGTTTGCTTGCAAAGGCATTTGACGGCCGTCCCGTAAAAGTCGAGGGAAATCCGGATCATCCCGGAAGCCGAGGTTCAACCGACGTTTTAGCACAGGCTTCGATCCTGGGGATGTATGACCCGGATCGTTCGCAGGAGATACTTTATCGCGGAGCCCCGAAGAATTGGGAAGCTTTCATGTCCGAGTTTCGGGCAAAGATCGAAGAAAACAGGGCTGACGGCGGAGCGGGCATCAGATTTTTGGCAGAGACCGTGACGTCGCCAACACTGATCGATCAATTCAAAAAGATCAATGCGGAATTGCCGAACGCGAAGCTTGTCCAGTACGAACCGATAAACAGCGACAATGCGATGGCCGGAGCCAGGATGGCGTTCGGTTCGCCAGTGAATACTGTTTACAAGTTTGATAAGGCGGAGAGAATTTTGTCGCTTGATGCCGATATTTTCTCGGGTTTTAATGTTGCCTACATTAAGGACTTCGCGAAAGGGCGTGCCCGAACCGAGGAAAAGAAAGAGATCAACCGTCTTTACGCGATCGAGACCACTGTAACGCTGACGGGAGCCAAGGCCGATCACCGCCTTGCGGTCAAACCAAGTCAGATGGCTGAGATCGCGAAAGCCGTGGCCAAGGCCGTTGGCGTGGCGGGGGCGAATTCGACTTATACAGAAAACGCTGCGTGGATCGCGGCAATGGCAAAGGACCTCATCGAATACAAGGGCAAATCGCTCATCGTTGCCGGAAATAACCAGCCGGCGATCGTGCACGCACTCGCTCATGCGATGAATGCCGCTCTCGGAAACGCCGGCCAGACAGTAGTTTACACCGATCCGATGTCGCCCGGCACCGAAAAGCTCCAGGTCGAACAGCTTCGCGAACTCGTCACCGATATTGACGGCGGAAAGGTCAAAATGCTCGTCATCTTGGGCGGAAATCCTGTTTACAATACGCCGTCCGACCTCAAGCTGAACGCTGAACGCCTTAACAAGGTCGGGTTGCGAGTGCATTTGGGACAGCATTTTGACGAGACTGCCGAACAATGTCATTGGCATGTGCATGAGAAACACTTTCTCGAAGGTTGGAGCGATGCACGTGGGTTTGACGGCACCGCGACGATCGTCCAGCCGCTGATCGCACCGCTTTATGACGGTAAGAATGCCCACGAGCTTGTCCAGCTTTTCATGAAGGAAAGCTCCGATAAGAAGGACTACGACATTGTAAAGGCCTATTGGCAAGCTACAAACATTACGCCCGCCGCAATTGTTGCGAAAACGGAAGCGAAGACAGAGCCAAAGGCGGAACCGAAAGCCGAGGCAAAGACGGATGCACATTCGGAACCAAAAACAGAAGCCAAAGTAACCGAACCTTCGCCTACAACCGCCAAAGAGGCTCCGAAAACCGCTGCCAAGCCGGAAGCCGTGAAGACGGCAACACCTTCGGCTGCACCGGCGGCCGCTGCTTCGCCAAAGACCTTCGAAGATAACTGGCGAAAAGCCGTTCATGACGGCGTTGTTCCGAATACAGCGGCTGCACCAAAATCGGTCACGGCTACGACCGCATTTTTGAGCCAGCCCGAGGCCAAAACGACCGGTTCCGGAAGCCTCGAGATATCGATACTGCCCGATCCTTGTGTTTACGACGGCCGCTTTTCGAATAACGGCTGGCTACAGGAACTGCCAAATCCGCTGAACAAAGTCACTTGGGAAAACGTCGCACTGATCAGCCCGAAAACGGCTGCCAGGTTAGGAATTAACAAGAGTAACGACCCTCGCGACCACGTCGGTGGTGCCCAAGGTACGAGTTTTATTAACACGAAGGGCGGAAATCAGTTCTCTGACACCGTCAAGCTGACATATCAAGGAGCCGATATTGAAAAGCCGGTCCCGATGTGGATTACACCGGGCCAGCCCGATGACGTCATAACGATATTCATGGGCTATGGCCGTACACGTGCCGGCAAGGTTGGTACGGGGCTTGGTTACAACGCCTTTGACGTCAGGCGTTCGGACGCGATGTATCACGGCTTTGGCGAGATCGCCAGCCGCGGTGAAACTGCAACGATCGCTTCGACGCAGATCCATTTCAATATGGAAGGCCGCGACCTGCTTCGTTCCTGGGATAACAACCATTTCGAAGAAGAAGTGCACGGCGGTGAGCAGGAAGATATGTATCCGCTGTCGATGTATCCGCGTGAACCTTTCCAAACGCTTTACAACCAGAATACGAAATGGGGCATGTCGATCGATCTCAACTCGTGCGTGGGATGCAACGCCTGTGTGATCGCCTGTCAATCGGAAAACAATATTCCGGTCGTCGGCAAAGAACAGATCAATCGCAGCCGTGAAATGCATTGGCTGAGGATAGATGCGTATTTCGCCGGCGGCGACATCAATAATCCTGAAGGGCCGTATTTTCAGCCGGTCTTGTGTCAGCAGTGCGAGCAGGCTCCGTGCGAAACGGTCTGCCCGGTCCACGCAACGGTCCATAGTGCCGAGGGCCTCAACGACATGGTCTACAATCGCTGTGTCGGAACACGTTATTGCTCGAACAACTGTCCGTACAAAGTTCGCCGATTCAATTTCTTGCTTTATCAGGATTGGAATACTCCGCAGTACAAACTGATGCGTAATCCTGAAGTATCTATCCGCTCACGCGGCGTGATGGAGAAATGCACCTATTGTACGCAGCGTATCTCGGCTGCACGTATCGAATCTCAAAAAGACGGTGCCCGCAAGATCCGGGACGGAGAGGTCGTGACGGCTTGCCAGGCGGTCTGTCCGACCGAGGCGATCGTTTTCGGGGATCTCAATGATCCGGAAAGTAAAGTTTCGAAAGCGAAAAAAGACGAGCGTGATTACATCCTGCTCAACGAATTGAATACACAGCCGCGTACGACATATCTCGCGGGACTTAAGAATCAGAACAAGGAAATGCCGGATTACAGACCGTTTGTCGCGAAAAAAGGACATTCGACCGAAAAGAAAGCACCGGGAGGCGAGGCACATTAGTCTATGCAGGACGAAAAAGACCTACTAAAGAAACTCCGCCCGGCAATGATCGAGGGCGATCACACGCTGGCAAGCGTCACTGACAAGATCAGCGACGTCACGCTGAAGAAACGCACGCCGTTCCACTGGTTCATCGGATTCGCGATCGCGTTCATGATCGCGCAGGCACTTTTGTTTTCGACGGTTTGGCTGCTTGCCAATGGCATCGGTGTTTGGGGAAATAACCAGCCGGTCGGCTGGGCGTTCGATATCATAAACTTTGTATGGTGGATCGGCATCGGCCACGCCGGAACGCTGATCTCGGCCATTCTGCTGCTCCTGAATCAGAAGTGGCGAACGTCGATCAACCGCTTTGCCGAAGCGATGACCCTTTTCGCCGTGGCCTGCGCCGCGATGTTCCCGTTATTACATACAGGCCGCCCGTGGCTCGCGGCTTACTGGCTGTTCCCGTATCCGAACACGATGGGCATTTGGCCCAACTTCCGCAGCCCGCTGATCTGGGACGTTT
>CAZVDM010000083.1:0-14563 GCA_964625555.1 uncultured Chloracidobacterium sp. | reverse complement strand
GCGATGTCAGCGGCCGGCAAACGCGGCGGCCTGATCTGCATGCACGCCGAGAACGGCATTGTCATCAACGAGATCATAAAACGCTTTCTCGCCGACGGCCGAACTGCTCCGAAATATCATGCTCTCACGCGACCGACCATCGCCGAGGCCGAGGGCGTTCACCGTGCCATCGCTATTGCAGAGATGGCAGAATCGCCGGTATATATTGTTCACCTTTCGTGTACGGATGCTTTGAATCAGGTAAGACAAGCGAGAGATCGCGGCATCGCGGCGTTTGCGGAGACTTGCCAGCAATATCTTTTCCACTCGATCGACGATTACGGCGACGGTTGGGAAGGTGCGAAATACGTCATGACGCCGCCTCTGCGAGAGAAGCACAACTGTGCGGAGCTTTGGAAAGGCCTCAAGATGGACGACCTGCAGGTGATCTCTACCGACCATTGTCCGTTCTGTATGAAGGAGCAAAAAGAACTCGGCGTCGATGATTTCTCAAAGATTCCAAACGGTGCTCCGGGCGTCGAGAACCGCATGAATCTTATCTACAACGGCGGCGTTGTCGAGCAGCGTATTTCTTTGAATAGGTTTGTCGAATTAACCTCGACCGCTGCGGCGAAGATGTTCGGCCTGTTCCCAAAGAAGGGAACAATCGCCGTGGGCTCGGACGCGGATATAGTCATCTTCAATCCCGACACCGAACACACCTTTGGTGTTGATGCCGAGCATATGAACGTCGATTATTCGTCCTACGAGGGCTGGAAAGTAAAAGGCAAGGTCGAAACTGTATTATCTCGCGGACGTGTCGTCATCGAGAACGGCGAACACAAGGGCAAAGCCGGAGACGGACAATTTCTCAAACGCGGTGAGTGCGTTCGTGTTTGATCAAGCATATTAGACATGTGCCTGGGAGCGTGTATGTATGATCCAAAAAGATCGTGATCCTACAGTCTGGCTGTCACCGCTCATTCTGGATCGGGGATTTGGGGTGCAGTTTCGCGACGATCACGTTCACGTGGAACTGGGTAAGGATTTCATGCCACAACCCGAGGATCGGCAAGAGCTTTGGAACGTGATCGGCGACGCTTGTACAAAGCATAATTCGCACCGCGTGCTGGTTGAGGGCTTTCTGCCGGAGGGCGAACGTGAGACATCTGACGTGATCGATGCCGGGCAAAAGACCGCAACCGTTCCCAAGCTTTGGCTGGCATTCGCTATTAAGGACTTTCAACCAAGCGCCCAGACCGAGCTATACCAGGTGATCGCGGCTTCGCGCGGCGTTCGGGTGAAATTTTTCACCAACAGAGAACAGGCGTTAAAATGGCTGCGGCAGAATTCGCCCGATTAGTTTGGAGCATTATCGACCCGAAGACCGGGATCCGATAATACCCGCGACAGAATAAAGCCATCAAGATCTACCCACCAAAAAATCCCAAGAAACAGAAACTCGATAATTAAAATTCACCGCGGAGGTAGCGGATTTGTGACCTTTGTCCTAATCAGCAGAGACGCAAGGTCTTAATCTCAGCAAAGGAGTGTGATTATTATTTATGGCTACGACCGGAAAAAATATCAAATATGTGTACTTTTTCGGCGGCGGCAAGGCCGACGGGAATGAATCAATGAAGGATCTCTTGGGCGGGAAAGGTGCCAATTTGGCTGAAATGGCCGGCCATCCGAAGCTCAAACTGCCGGTGCCGCCGGGGTTTACGGTTACGACGGAGGTTTGTACTTATTTGACATCTCACAAAAAGACTTATCCCAAAGAGCTAAAAGCTGAGGTTGAGGCGTCAATGCTTCGGATGGAGAAACTAACGGGAAAGACATTTGGCGACGATAAGAATCCGCTGCTGGTATCGATCCGTTCCGGGGCGAGGCGATCGATGCCCGGAATGATGGAGACTGTGCTGAATGTGGGGCTAAACGAAAAGACAATACAGGGCTTGATCGAGCAAAGCGGCGACGAACGGTTTGCTTACGATGCATATCGGCGTTTGATCATGATGTACGCGGATGTGGTCATGGAAAAAGGGGCAGGAATTGAGCCAAAAGGCGGCAAAGGAATACGCAAACTGCTCGATGAAATGCTCGAAAGTGTAAAGGTCAAACAAGGTTACAAGAGCGATACCGACCTGACCGCGGCAGACTTAAAAGCTTTGGTCGTAAATTTCAAGAAGACGGTCAAGAAGGTCATGGGGACAGAGTTCCCGGAGGATCCGAGGAGCCAGATGTGGGGAGCGATCGGAGCTGTATTCAACAGTTGGAACGGAAAGCGTGCAGTTGAGTATCGAGCCATTGAAAACATTCCTGACGAATGGGGCACAGCGGTAAATGTGCAAGCGATGGTGTTTGGAAATCTCGGTTCGGATAGCTGTACCGGAGTAGCTTTTACGAGAAATCCAGGAAATGGCGAGAACCGCTTTTACGGCGAGTTTCTTGTCAACGCTCAGGGCGAAGACGTTGTCGCAGGGACACGTACGCCGTCGCCCGTAAATGAATACTCCAAGAACGCGCAAAGCAAACAGTTCAAGACGCTTGAGAAATTGATGCCGGAGCTTTACAGAGAGCTGTTTGAATATCAAAAACGGCTCGAAGTGCACTACAAGGACATGCAGGACATTGAGTTCACAATCGAGAAAGGCAAGCTCTACATGTTGCAGTGTCGCGTCGGCAAACGAAATGGAATAGCTTCGGTCCGGATGGCGACTGAAATGTATGCAGAGAAGCTGATCGACATTAACACGGCTATCAATCGCGTCGGCCCGAATCAGCTCGTCGAGCTTCTGCTTCCGATGCTTGATCCGAAGATCGAACTCATCACGAAGCCGATCGCAAAGGGACTGCCTGCAGGTCCCGGTGGAGCACGCGGGCGAGTGGTCTTTTCGTCACACGACGCCGTCGAATGGGCGAAAAAGGGTGAACAGGTGATCTTAGTTCGTGAGGAAACTTCGCCCGAGGATGTTGACGGAATGCACAAGGCGGAGGCGATCCTTACGTCAAAGGGTGGTATGACGTCGCACGCTGCACTGGTTGCACGAGGCTGGGGCAAGTGCTGTATCGTGGGCTGCGGCGACATCGAGATCAATCACGATGCACGGAATTTCAAGGTAAAGGACGGGACGGTCATTCGCGAAGGCGACTGGTTGAGTTTGAACGGCACCAAGGGGCTTGTTTACGCCGGAAGTTTGCCTCTGGTGGATATCGATCTTGATAAGAATCAATCGTATAAGGACCTGATGAAGCTGGTCGATAAGGTCAAAACAATGGGTGTTCGTGCAAATGCCGAAACTCCTGAGGACGCGACACAGGCTCTGAAATTTGGTGCCGAGGGAATTGGCTTGTTTAGAACCGAGCATATGTTCTACGGCGAAGGCGGTGAACGGCCCTTGTTCCTCCTGCGAAAGATGATCGTCAGCAAATCGGAAACCGAACGCCGTAATGCGCTGAATGAGCTATACAAATTCGTAAAGAAAGATGTTAAGGACACCCTTAAGGTAATGAACGGCCGTCCGGTAACCATCCGCCTGCTCGATCCGCCGCTGCATGAATTTGTGCCACACGATAAAGAGAAACTGTTGGAGTTGAGCAAGGTGCTCGACATCAGTATGAGTGTTTTGAAGCGTAGAGTTATCGCTCTCGCGGAAAACAACCCCATGCTAGGCCATCGCGGCGTGCGCCTTGGGATCAGTTATCCGGAAATAACGGAAATGCAGGTCAGAGCGATACTTGAAGCGACCGCAGAATTGATCAAAGCGGGAAAAAAGGCCCTGCCTGAGATCATGGTCCCGGTGACGTCTACTTTCAACGAACTGAAGCATCAGAAAAAGATCGTCGATCAGGTTTACGAAGAGGTCTGTGAAAAGCGGAAGGTGAAAAAGATACCTTTCCTCTACGGAACGATGATCGAGACGCCGCGGGCGGCGATCAGGGCCGGATTAATGGCCGAGGTTGCGGATTTTTTCAGCTACGGGACCAATGACCTGACGCAGATGAGTTTTGGTTTTAGCCGCGACGACATCGGCGGATTTCTGCCGAAATATCTCGATCTCGGGATCTTGCCGTACGATCCTTTTCAAACTATCGATACTGATGGTATCGGCGAATTGATCCGTATGGGTATCGAACGGGGCCGCAAGGTCAAGCCTAGACTAAAGGTCGGCATTTGTGGTGAGCATGGCGGCGATGCCGACAGCGTGAAATTCTGTCATAAGCTGGGAATGGACTATGTAAGTTGTTCGCCATTCCGTGTACCCATTGCGCGCTTGGCGGCCGCGCAGGCAGCTATCGAAACCTGAGTTTATCGACTTGGCAGTCGTTTGAAAAAAGCGCATATTGTAGAGAATGAACATTCGACTTGCTGAACGTGAACTCAAAACCACTTTCGGAATTTTTACCGAGATACTTTATTATGACGGTCAGGCCGAGTCGATCGCGCTTGTAATGGGCGATGTTCGGTGGCAGGAAAATGTGCTCTGTCGGGTCCATTCTGAGTGTATCGGCGGTCACGTGTTTAACAGTATCGAATGTGAATGTGCCCAAGAAATGTCTGCCGCCCAGGCAGCGATCCAACGGGCCGGACGAGGCGTTATCATATACCTCGATCAGGAAGGAAAAGGCAACGGGCATCTCGCGCTGATGAAGAGTATTCCGTATAAGAAATCCGGTTACAGTCAGGGCGAAGCATATGAGATGGCCGGATTTGAGGCAGACGCCAGGAGATTTCGACCTGCTGCCGAGATACTCGCAGACCTCGGTGTTAAGTCCGTGGTCTTGCTTACTAACAATCCGGAAAAGGCCGAGGATCTTCGACGATTCTCGATCACAGTTTCTGAGACGATGGAGATGACTTTGTGATATACGTTGACCGTGCATTTTCGCAGAAGCTCGAACGAACCGAGGGTCGTGCTAATACGGATTTTGTCGAAACGCGTGCAGCATTAGATCCAGCGTGTGGTGCGGCTTGGACCGAAGTCGGCGGCACATTTGCAATGTTTGACGGAGTCGACTCTCCATTGACCCAGACGTTCGGATTAGGAATGTTCGAGGACGCGACCGATGAACATCTCATGGAACTTGAATCGTTTTTCAAAGAACGCGGGGCACCGGTCTTTCATGAGGTGAGCCCTCTTGCTGATCCGTCGCTGTTACAGCTGCTAAATGATCGCCGATATCACCCTATCGAATTGACCAGTGTGATGTACCTCGAGTTCGGGCACGACTTCGAGAGCGAATTTCCACAAAACCCCAAAATCGACACGCGGGTCATTACCTCTGAGGATGTCGAGCTCTGGGCAAGGACATCCGCGGAAGCATGGGCGACCGAAGCTCCCCAATTGGGGGATTTCATGTTCAAGTTTGGCTCGATCAGCGCTCAGTGTGCGGGAGCTTTTCCCTGGATCGCCGAGATCGGCGGCCGGGCAGCCGCGACCGGGATGCTGTTTATTTATGACGATGTCTGTATGCTGGCAGGGGCGAGTACCATTCCCGAGGCGCGAAACAAAGGTGCACAAAATGCCTTACTGGCGGCAAGGCTAAAGTTCGCGGCAGAAAAAGGTTGCACCCTGGCCATAATGGGAGCGGCACCCGGCAGCCAATCGCAAAAAAACGCTCAGAAGAACGGTTTCAATATAGCGTATACGCGAATAAAGTGGCAGCTAATGGGTTAGAATTAAGTGCTCAAACCTTTGAAACGGCACTTACTTTGCATGCGGCTTTATTGCGATGACTGAAACTATTCAACACAACGACGGTCGCGTCGAGCTAAATGCGGATACTGAAGAGAGCATCCGCGGATCAGCTCTCTTTAACGAAGACCTTGCACCTGTGCCGGTCGCAAAACGGAACTGGACGACCTACAACTATGCTGCGTTGTGGATCTCGATGGCTCATTGTATTCCCACGTATATGATGGCTTCGGGGCTGATCTCGGAGGGTATGAATTGGTGGCAAGCCTTACTAACGATTTTGCTTGGCAACACGATCGTACTGGCGCCTATTTTGTTAAATTCACATCCGGGCACCAAGTACGGCATTCCGTTTCCGGTGTTTGCGCGCGCGGCGTACGGAACGGTCGGATCGAATTTACCGGCTCTAATGCGTGCGATCGTCGCTTGTGGCTGGTTTGGTATTCAAGCGTGGATCGGCGGGCAGGCACTGCAGACTTTTTTTGCGGCGTTCATTCCAGGTTGGGCTGCGATGCTTGGCGGGCCGATCGGCGGCCACACGCCGACCGAATGGATTTCATTCCTGATCTTTTGGGGAATCAATATCTTGATCATCTATCGCGGTATGGACCTGCTACGTGTCGTCGAGAATTGGGCAGCCCCATACGTGCTTGTTATGACGGGCGTTTTGCTCGCTTGGATACTCTATCAAGCCGGCGGCATCGGCTTTCTTCTGCATGAGCCAGGAAAACTCAATACTTTTGGTGACTTTTGGCCCGTATTCATTCCATCGCTAACAGGAATGATCGGTTTTTGGGCCACGCTCTCGCTCAATATGCCGGACTTTACGCGGTACGGAAAGAGCCAAAGGGAGCAGGCCGTTGGACAGACCGTTGCTTTGCCGACGACGATGGTCGTTTTCGCCGCGATGGGTATCCTGATCACATCGGCGGCGGTGGTCGTTTTCCCGCAAATGAATCCGGCGGATGCCTGGGATCCGGTTAAATTGGTCGGACAATTCTCGCAGCCGATAGTGGTGGCGATCTCGATGTTTACAGTGGTAGTAGCAACGCTATCAGTCAATATTGCCGCCAACGTGGTTTCGCCCGCAAACGATTTTGCAAACGCATTTCCAAAGCTGATCTCGTTCCGAACCGGCGGTTTGATAACCGGCATTATTGGCATTCTTATGATGCCGTGGAAGCTGTTGGCGGACCCGAGCGGGTATATTTTTGGATGGCTGCTTGGCTATAGCGGCGGCCTCGGTTCGATCGCCGGCGTGCTAATTGCCGACTACTGGCTTGTGCGAAAAAAGGAACTCGCACTCGGCGATCTGTATCGAAGTAAAGGGGTTTACGGCGGTTGGAACTGGCGAGCAGTATTTGCCACGCTTTTAGGTTGCTTTTTTGCGTGGATAGGGTTGATAATTCCAAGTCTCAGAGTGCTTTACGATTATGCGTGGTTTGTCGGGTTTGGCGTTGCATTCTTTGTGCACTGGGGACTGATGGCGGCTATACCGCCGAGCGAAAAAGGAAGAAATGAAGTACCAAAGAGTTAGGAATTTCTATTACGGCGATTTTGTCGATAGCGCATCGAAACAGACAGACGAGGTCGTGTCACCTCTCGACGGTTCGCAGTTGTCGAGCGTGCCAATGTCAACCAAAGACGAATTGAACGCCGCTGTCGACTCGGCAAAACAAGCTGCGGCTGCGTGGGCAGCAAATCCGATCAAAGAGCGTGTGCAGGTATTTTTCCGCTATCGCAATCTGCTCGAACAAAACTCTGACGAGCTTACCGCACTCATTTCCGAGGAGAACGGCAAGACCTGGGATGAAGCAAAGGCTGAGGTGGACAAGAGTATCGAACTCACTGAATTTGCATGCTCGATGCCCCAGCTTGTTTCGAACGAAGTGTTGGAAGTCAGCCGTGGTGTCGAGTGCCGGATCGAGCATTTCCCGGTCGGGGTCGTCGCGTCGATCGCACCGTTCAATTTCCCGCTGATGGTGCCGAACTGGACAATGCCTAACGCTCTGGTTCTCGGCAATACCATGATCATGAAGCCGTCAGAACTCGTTCCGCTGTCGGTCCTAAGAATGGCGCAGCTTTTGAAAGATGCCGGATTGCCCGACGGAGTATTCAATATCATCAACGGCGGCAAGGAGATCGTCGAAGGCATATGTTCCCATCCTGATATCGAAGCCGTCAGCTTTGTCGGATCGACAAAGGTGGCGAAACTTGTGTATCAGCAGAGTACACACAACCTAAAACGCTGCGTCGCACTCGGAGGCGCCAAAAATCACCTGTTTGTTTTGCCGGACGCTAACCCGTCGATGACGGCGACAAATGTTACGGCGTCGATGTCGGGCTGCGCCGGACAGCGATGTATGGCGGCGTCAGCGATGCTGGCCGTCGGGAATGTTGATTCGATAATCGATCAGATCTGTGCCGAGGCTCGGAAGATAATTCCGGGCCAGAACCTCGGGGCCGTTATCTCACATGCCGCAAAGGAACGTATCGAGGGCTTTATTTCGGAGGCCGAACGGGACGGAGCAAAGATACTTGTTGATGGTCGCGGTGCTGTGGTCGAGGGCAAAGAGGGCGGCACGTACGTAGGGCCGACGGTTATCGACTTTGTAACTCCCGACATGTCGGTTGCGACCGAGGAGATCTTCGGCCCGGTCATATCGATCATGCGCACCAACACGCTTGATGAAGCGATAAAGATCGAGAATGATAGTCCATACGGCAATGCGGCGTCCGTATTCACGCAGAGCGGGGGCCTCGCTCGATATGTGATGGAACACGCGAGTGCCGGCATGATCGGCGTCAATATTGGCGTTCCGGTTCCGCGGGAACCGTTTTCATTTGGCGGTTGGAACGATTCGCGGTTCGGTGCAAACGATATCACGGGCAAGAGCTCGATCGAATTCTGGACGAAACTCAAGAAGACGACCACTAAATGGAATCCAGAAGCGGGCGTTAATTGGATGAGCTGAGCGAAGCCAAGATCTTAACAAGTTCGACGGAGATAAAATTGACCAAGCTGAAACTGATAATAATTGCGGTGTTTTTTGTTGCCGTGTTCGCGTATGTGGTGCCGGTTGGAAATACCCAGACCAAGGTTGAAACAGCCGGGCAGAAATTCAAGAGCATTAAGGTCTTGAACGACATGCCGGCCGATCAAATGGGAAAGGTCATGAACATGATCTCGGCTTCGCTCGGTGTAGACTGCAAGTTTTGTCATGCATCTAATGATGGCGACTATGAGAAAGAGGGCTTTGAGCACAAAGACATGGCCCGCAAAATGATGAAGATGGTTTTCGATCTGAATAAAACTCAGTTCGACGGCCGACCCGAGATCAATTGCAACTCTTGCCATAACGGCAAATCACACCCGCAGCCGTCATTTCCATTAACGACGGCCAAACCTGCGGAAGAGCGGCCTAAACAGCCGGATGTGAAGCCAACTGTCGATGAAATTCTCGCAAAATATGAAGCCACACTGGGGGGCAAGGAAAGAATAGCTAAGGTCACCTCACGATCGATAAAAGCGACCCGCCTCGAACCTGACGGGAAGACAACGGAACCGGAAGAGATATTTCAAAAGGGCAGCAAGATCGCCGTCAATACGATATATGGTAATTACGTTGTCTCGGAGATATTTGACGGCAAGGAGTTCGTGAAATTAGGTGACAAGAGCAAGATCGATCTGAAGTCTGATGAACTTGAACAGGGCAAACGCGAGGCGCAACTGTTCGCCAATCCATATCTGAAAACGATCTTCGCGACCCTTGAGTTTCGATTTCTTGACAGGATAGACGGACGAGACGTCTATATGGTCCTTGGTACAACTGCGGATAAAAAGCGCGAGCGACTCTATTTTGACGCAGCAACCGGTTTGTTGGTGCGTCGGGTCGCCTCGAGCCCAACTGTATTCGGTAACCACGTCCTCCAGGTCGATTATCAGGATTACAAGGATTTTGGAGGCGTGAAATTACCGGTGACCGTCAAATTTGCGATGCCGCAAATACAGTGGGTTAGAAAGATCGCTGACGTTAAGATCAATCCGGTAATTGAAGATCCAAAATTCAATATTCCGGTGACGAAATAATTAATGTGAGGACAAATACCAATGTCGAGAATTCTAAAATGCGGGCTGATTCAGGCCCATAACGTTGCCCCAACCGACGCTCCGATATCGGAGATCCGACAGGCGAATCTAGATCATCAGATGAAGATGGTCGAAGATGCTGCTCGTCAGGGCGTGCAGATGCTCTGTTTTCAGGAGATCTTTACAATGCCTTATTTCTGCGCTGAGCAAACCACGCGTTGGTACGATGCGGTCGAGCGTATACCTGACGGCCCGACCGTAAAGCTGATGCAGGAAGTTGCCAAGCAGCATGGAATGGTACTGATCGTTCCTATCTATGAAGAAGAGCAGACCGGCGTCTATTACAACTCCGCGGCGGTAATTGATGCCGACGGAAAATATCTCGGGAAATACCGCAAGACCCATATTCCCCACGTAAATCCGGGTTTCTGGGAGAAGTTCTATTTTCGCCCCGGCAATCTTGGCTATCCGTGTTTTGACACGGCGTTCGCCCGGATCGGCGTCTATATCTGCTACGACCGGCATTTTCCCGAAGGTGCGAGATGTCTCGGGCTGAATGGTGCAGAGATCGTGTTTAATCCTTCCGCAACAGTTGCTGGACTAAGCGAATATCTTTGGAAACTCGAACAACCGGCACACGCTGTTGCCAACGGTTATTTTGTCGGCGCGATAAACCGAGTCGGCATAGAGGCTCCATGGAATATCGGCGAATTTTACGGCCAGAGCTATTTCTGCGATCCTCGCGGACAGATCCTTGCCGAGGGCTCACGGGACCATGATGAACTCGTCGTCGCCGATCTCGAAATGGACAAGATCCGGGAAGTGCGGAACACGTGGCAGTTCTTCCGCGATCGAAGGCCTGATCTCTATGGAGCTATCGTGGAAGGTTGATGGAGTCATCGCGAGTGCAAAACGATAAAGAACACGTCGACATTGAATTCATGACGCGGCCCAACAGCTTGCCGATCGCAATTGGCAGTATTGTTTTGGGAATAGTACTACTGTCGACTTTCTTTGCGCTCAAGAGACCAACGACGGGAATTGGGCTGACCTTGATTGGGGTTATCTTCTCGTCTGCATTTATCGTTCTTGGGATGTGGTTTCTGTACTCTGTCGTGGTTCGACGCCGTGAAACTCCGCGATCATTGTCGTCTGAAGGAGTCGAGATCGGAGGCGGCACGATCGTACCGTGGGCGAACGTAACATCTGTTGAACAAAGGCCGCCAGTCTACCCAAACGGTAACCTTACCGAACAAACCGATATTAAATTCCAGAACGGCAAGATCGCGAGTCTGTCGAGTGATTGGGTCTCAAATTTTTTCGAGGTGAACGAATATCTTATTAGAAAGTCGCGTGAAGCTGGGATCGATACGCCCGTCGGCTCTCCGGCGACAGCCAACTTACCTCACGAAGATCAATCGCAACGGTCTACAGTGCCGGGAGAGGTCGTGCCCCGTCCACAACTCGGGCAGGTGAAAGGTGTATCGGAAATGGGCAGCATTACGGTAGAGTTCAGTATGGCCCAAACTATCTATGTGTTAATAATTACACCCGGATGCATTATTTTCGCGGCGTATCTTTTTAGCGTATTATTTGAGCCGTATTCGAAACTCACGGGGTGGACATTCTATTTGGTTTTGCTCGTACCGATAGTATTCATTATTTTAGGCATTGCTTTTCCGTTTTTGATGAGACTCGGCCGCAGAAAAGTGGCCCGATCTTTCTCAGCACAAGGGGTGGAACTTTGGAACCGGACAGTTGTGCCCTGGAATGAGGTCACGGTAATAGCGGGCGGGACTCAGTTTATTAGCACGGGCAATGGCGGCGGTTCGAAGTACAGAAAATTGGACATCAAATTCCGGGATGGCAGCGATGTTTATGTATCCGGGTACTGGGCATCTAACTTTAGCGACGTCGAAAATTATCTTGCACAGATGCCCCAGTATTCTCCATGACGGAGGCCGCTAATCGATAAAGATGGATAATTCATTTTGCACACCGCTCGACGTTTCACAGATCGAGCAGAATTTCTCGGAGATCAATCCGGCGTTTTCCGCGGCCGAGGCGATGCATGAGGCGAATAGGTGTCTGTTCTGTTATGACGCACCTTGCATTCAGGCGTGCCCGACAGGCATCGATGTGCCTACGTTTATCAAGAAGATCGCGACCGGTAATCTCAATGGTTCAGCCCGCGTTATTTTCGACGCAAATCCTATCGGTGCGAGTTGTGCGCGAGTCTGTCCGGTCGAGGTGCTTTGCGAAGGCGCATGCGTTGAGAAGACTCTCCTCAACAAACCCATTGAGATCGGACGTCTGCAGCGTTATGCGACCGACTTTGCGATCGAGAGTGGTCGCCCATTGTTTACCAAAGGTGAATCGAATGGAAAGTCGGTCGGCATCGTCGGATCCGGGCCGGCCGGGCTTTCGTGTGCGACCTATCTTGCCCGCCTCGGTTACGACGTGACCGTCTATGAGAGGAAAGCCCAAGCCGGCGGCCTCGATACTTACGGAATGGCCGAGTACAAGATGCCAAAATCGGTATCGTTGAGTGAGGTCGAATATATCGCCGGCCTCGGCGTAAAGTTTATCCTGAATACTCAGATCGTCCGCGGAGCGACGCCGGATTCCGAAGTGCTCGGCGAAGTCAATACCGTCGGCTTCGACGTGCTTGACGAGTGGCATGATGCCATCTTTTTGGCGACCGGACTCGGTGGGACCAACAGACTCAATATCCCCGGTGAAGATCTTGATGGTGTTTATGACGCCCTTGAGTTTATCGAATTGATCAAGACGCGCGATTGGAAAAGCGTACCTCTTGGCAGAAACGTGGCGGTGCTCGGCGCCGGAAATACGGCGATCGACGCCGTTACGCAAGCAAAGCGGCTCGGTGCGGAAAAGGTCACGCTGATCTATCGGCGTACGGAGAAAGACGCACCCGCATACGAATATGAAATGGAATTGGCCCATAAAGACGGTATCGAGTTTATGTGGCAGACTTCGCCACTCGAGTTTCTTGGCGACGGACGAGTCGCCGGAATGCGGGTCGCGGATGCGGCCGGTTTTGAGAGCGAGATCGCCTTTGACCAGGTCATAAAAGCGATCGGACAACAAAAAATGGCGTCATTCTTTACCGAAGTTTGCGGCGTCGCCGTCGACGGAAAAGGGCGTGTTTCGATAAACGAACAAATGCAGACGTCGAACCCCAAGATCTTCGCCGGCGGCGACTGTGCCAATGGCGGAGCCGAGGCTGTCGATGCCTCGCAAATGGGGAAGCTGGCAGCACAAGGAATTCATCAGGCGTTGACCGGCGAGGCCGTCAATTTTGCGGGAGCTAAATAATGGCAGATTTAACCACAAACTTTGCAGGGATAAAATCTCCCAATCCGTTCTGGCTCGCGAGTGCTCCGCCGACTAATATGGGGCCGATGATCGAGCGGGCGTTTGACGCCGGTTGGGGCGGGGCTGTGTGGAAGACGTTGGGTGAGCCGATCACCAACGTTTCTTCGCGTTTGGCTGCTCTCGATCAAGGGCCTATTCGGATGATCGGGCTGAATAATATTGAGCTGATCACCGACCGTTCGCTTGAGGTCAATCTCAAGGAGATGGCCGAGTGTAAGCGGAAATATCCTGATCACGCTGTCATTGCGAGTTTGATGGTCGAGTCGAAAAAAGAAGCTTGGCAGGAGATCACCAAGCGGACTCAGGACACGGGCTGCGATGCGTTTGAGCTTAATTTTGGCTGTCCGCACGGTATGTCTGAGCGCGGAATGGGAGCCGCGATGGGGCAGGTGCCGGAATATACCTGCATGGTGACCGAATGGGTCAAGGAAGTCTCGGACATACCGGTGATAGTCAAACTGACACCGAATGTCACGCATATCGTACCGCCGGGGCATGCAGCTCAACGCGGCGGAGCCGATGCCGTATCGCTGATCAACACGATCAACTCGGTGATGGGCGTCGATGTCGATACGATGATCCCTTATCCGAACGTCAACGGCATGGCGGCTCATGGCGGTTATTGCGGCACGGCGGTCAAGCCTATTGCTCTCAATATGGTCTCGGAACTTGCCCGTGATGCCGAATTCAATATTCCGATCTCGGGCATCGGGGGCATTAATACGTGGCGTGATGCGGTCGAGTTTATGCTGCTCGGAGCGGGCAATGTTCAGGTTTGTACGGCGGTGATGCATTATGGTTATCGCATTGTCGAAGACATGATCGACGGGCTGAATAATTATCTCGACGAAAAGGGTTTCGCTTCGGTCAGCGACATCATCGGCAAATCCGTCCATCGCGTGACCGATTGGGGCAATCTCGATCTCAACTACGACGTAAAGGCCCGCGTCAACGAAGATAAATGCATCCAATGCAATCTATGCTACGTCGCCTGCGAAGATGGCGCCCATCAGAGTTTTGAGTTTGTCGAATCAAACGGCAAACGTTATCCGCGTGTCATCGAGAAAGAATGTGTCGGCTGCAATCTCTGCTACCTCGTATGCCCGTCGCCCGGAGCCATCGAAATGGTCCGCGTCGATCCAGGCGGCCCGACTCAGAGCTGGCGGGAGCGGACTGCGGGGAACTAATTGTCAAAGATCAAGTATTTCGTGGCGGTGAAACCGCCTTCAGATAATAGCCAGATGCGAAGCTTCTGGAAAACCACCCAACATGATCTCCGCGGTGAAACCGCGATAGCGGTTTACCGATATGCCATCGAGTTACATCGCGTCATATTTCCATCTCGTCTTCTCGACCAAGGATCGTCGCCGTCTGATCTCGCCTGAATGGGAATCTC
>CAZVDM010000082.1:0-14621 GCA_964625555.1 uncultured Chloracidobacterium sp. | reverse complement strand
CATCTTGAGGGCGTGTTCGCGAGCCTGTTGTTTCGTGTGGCCGAGGTGCAGCTGTGTCACCTCCATTAACTGCTTCGAGATCTTGAGAAACGGATTTAGCGACGTCATCGGATCCTGAAAGATCATCGCGATCCGTTTGCCTCTGATCTTTCGCACCTCGTCGATCGGCAGTTCGAGAACGTCAATTCCGTCAAATGTCACGCTTCCGCCGGCGATCTCGCCCGGCGGCTCTTGGATAAGGCGCATAACTGACAAATTGGTCACCGATTTGCCCGAACCGGATTCGCCGACGATTCCGAGCGTCTCGCCTTTTTTAAGTTCAAACGACACGTCATCGACGGCCTTGACGACGCCGTCTTCCGTGCGGAAGTACGTCTTGAGGCCGTTGACTTTTAATATCGTATCGTTCGTCATCGTCAAAACTTTCGTGTTTGCGGATCTAATGCATCACGCAGGCCGTCGCCTAAGAAATTCAATGAAAACAGGGTCAATGCCATCGTCACGCCCGGAGCAATTAGTTGCCACGGGAATATCGCAACGTTCTTGATGCCATCCGCGGCGAGGCTGCCCCATGACGCGAACGGCGGCTGAACACCGAGGCCCAGGAAGGAAAGGAACGCTTCGGTCAACATTACGCTTGGGATCGTCAGCGTCGCATAAACGATCACGGGCCCGAGAGTGTTCGGTATCAAATGGCGAAAGATAATGCCGAATGTCGACACGCCCGTCGCTTTCGCTGCCAATACGAATTCCTGATTCTTAAGACTCAATACCTGCCCGCGAACAACCCGTGCCATTGTCAGCCACGACACCAAACCTAATGCAAAAAATAAAAGAAAGATCTGGCTCAAACCTTGATTCGTCGCCCCGCCGATACTGGTCGAGAGCCACTTGATCCATTCGGGAGTGCTCGGGCCGCCGAATACCGCGAGCAAGACGATGACGATCAAGATGTAAGGTATCGAGTAGAAAATATCGACGATACGCATCATCACATTGTCGATAAACCCTCCAAGATAACCGGCGATCGCACCGTACGAAACGCCGATCAGCAGCGACACGAGTGTCGAGATAATACCGACCATCAAGCTAATGCGGCCGCCTTGCAGTACACGAGCCAATAGGTCTCGGCCGGCATCATCGGTTCCCATCGGATGCGACAGCGACGGCGGCATCGAACGCGCAAGGTCGCCGTCCGTCGGCATGGTGTCATACGAATATCCGGTCGCGGCCTTAACGATATAGGGTCCGACGATAACGGCGACGACCATGAATGCAAGCACGCAAAGGCCGAAAACCGCCAGTTTGTTCTTAAGCAGGCGCTTCCATGCATCTCGCCAGAGCGAGGTTGGCTTCTGATTGCTTACTTCGTCTGACATAACGCTATTCGTACCTGATCCGCGGATCCAGAAACGCGTAACTGATATCGACGATCAGGTTAAAGACCATGATCAGGATCGACAAAAACGCGACGATACCGAGTATCAGCGGCTCGTCGCGGTTGAAAACTGATTGAATAAAAATATTGCCGAGGCCCGGAATGGCAAATACTTTTTCGACAACGACCGTTCCGGCCAGCAATGCCGCGAGTGCAGGTCCCGTGAACGACAACACCGGAACCAGGCCACCGCGAAGCGCATGTCGCAGCAGCACGGTTCTTTCATCGAGGCCTTTTGCTCGGGCGGTCCGAATGTAATCCGAACGCAAAACCTCGAGCATTCCTGCACGCGTAAGCCGAGCAATGTACGCCGCATAGATCGCCGCGAGCGTGCAAACAGGCAGCACGAGGCCGGCAATTCCGCCCCAGCGCGCCGGCGGCAGCAAGTACAGCCAGAATGAGAATATGAGCACAAGTATCGGTCCGAGAACAAAGTTAGGCACCGAAAGGCCGAGCATCGCGAGCGACATCGAGCCGTAGTCGAATGACGAATTCTGCTTAAGCGCAGCAAACGTTCCCGCTGACAGACCGAGCATCAACGCGAGCAAATAGCCCAATATCCCGATCGTCGCCGAATACGGCAGATGCCGCACGATGATCTCATTGACAGACTGGCCCTGATATTTGAGCGAATCGCCAAAATCTCCGCGGACTATATTCGCCATCATGATCCCGTATTGTTCGATCCATGATCTATCGAGCCCGTATTTCTTTTTGATGTTCGCCTCGACCGCTGCCGGCAGTTTCTTTTCGCTCGTGTAGAAATTTCCGGGTGCAAGACGGATCAGTCCCCACGTCAATGTCACGACCACGAGTGCCATGGGGATTATGATCAGCGTTCTGCGGATGATGAAGCTTAACATTCGTTACTTTTGAGCGGCCTTTTGTGTGCTGACTAGCTCCTCAAGCTGTTTATCGGTCTGCGGATCGGGCGTCGTCATGATGTTGGCAACGTCCTTGTCCCATTTCGCCGGATCGCGCTCGATGTAAACAAACTTCCATGGAAGCAGCGTTCCCGGATTTGGGTACATTCCCTTAACATATGGCTTTTTCATCCAGTTCGTAGCATTCACCGTGAGCGGTATCATGGGAAGCTGTTCCATAAGGTATTCTTCGGCACGAGCCATCATCTCGTAACGCTTTTGCGGGTCGAGCTCGACGTTGGCATCGTCCAGCATCTTGTCGTATTTCGGATCGAAAAATCCGGCGCCGCCTTCGTTGTCTTTGCCGTACTGCAGACTCAGGAACGTGTACGGATCCATATAGTCGCCCGACCACAGGAACTGTGCAAAGCCCTCATATTGCAGCGATTTGAAGTAAGGCAGATAGGTCTTGAATTCCATCGTTTTGAGCTGTACCGTTATGCCCAAATTCCGTTTCCACTGTGCCTGCAGAAATTCGGCGACAGATTTATTGTTCTCGTTAGTGTTGAAATTGATCGCGATGCGATCGACGGGGAACGACGGACATTCGAAATCATCACCATTCCTGGTGACCGGAAAGCCGGCTTCTGCAAGCAGCTTTCTCGCGGTCTCAGGATCGAATTTGTAGCGATTTTCCCAAACATCCGTTGCGATGCCTTTTTCTGCTCGCATCTCTTCACCGACCTTGGCCGCGGCCTTAGCGTAATCTGGGAAACTGCCCTGCGGGACCTTGCCGTAGAGCGGCTGCGTGATCTTGCGGAATTTTGACAGAGCCTCGCGGTCGAGTCCGAGCAGAAATGCCCGCCGAACTTTGGGATTGTTGAACGGCGGCTTTGTGATATTCATCGCGTAATAGGCCGTCGCAGCTTCGGGAAAATCAAGATACTCGTCCTTGTACTGCCTGATCTCTTCGATCCACGACGATGGTACCGTGTGGTTGAGAAAAGCATCGACCGAACCCGCTTTGTAAAGGTTCATCATTGTCGAGAGTTCCTCGACAGGATAGAAATCGATGCGGTCGAGATGAACGTTCTTAGCATCCCAATAATTAGGGTCGCGTTCGACGATCAACCGGTCATACGGCCTGTATTCCTTTACCTTAAACGGCCCGCAAGTGACGATATTCTCTGGTCTGGTCCAATCTTTGCCGTGCTTTTCGATCACGTGCTGCGGTACGAGACGAAAGAACTGATGAGCAAAAAGGCCGAGAAAATACGGGGCACTTTGCTTGAGCGAGATGCGAAGCGTGAAGTCGCCAATGGCTTCGACACCGATATCTTCGGCCTTGACCGGAACTAACTCAGCTCCGTCGACCAGTGCCTTTAGTTTCGCATCACCGTCGAGCTCCTTTGCTCGCTTTTTTTCATCACCCTCGAGCGTGATCCGGTCGGGCGAATGCATGAATTTGTGAAACTCTGTCTCGGGTCCGAACGGCGTTTGCGGTTTCGCCGGTTTCGGGTCGAGATCGGCAACGGTCATGAATTTGCCGCCTTTCTTAACAAAGACCTTTTCACCGTTGAACTCCGATGAATATTTGATCGCGTAGCCGAGGCCCGCTGTTCGCGAGATCGTCTCTGGGGCAAATCCGCGGCGGAGGCTGTAAACAAAATCGCGTGCCGTGATCGGCGTACCGTCGCTCCATTTGGCGTTATCGCGGAGCCGGAAGATAAATTCGTCCACATTCGGACTGATCTCCCAGCTTTTCGCGATCGCAGGAACCGGCTGCTGATCTTTCGGGCCGTACTCCACCAGTCCCTCGTAAAGGGCCATGAAGATGCGGGCCTCCGGCTGTCCGTCAGGCAGCTGAGGGTCTAGTGTTTCGGGCTCCGAGCCGGTAATGTAGCGCAAGACGTTGTCCGACGGCGGCGAGGTCTTGCCGAAAAATCTGCCCTTTGCCGTGGTCGAGCAGCCCGCAATGAACGACGTGATCAGTAATAGGACAAGAATTGAATATGACTGCCGGATTCGTTCTGTCATATCTAAAAGAAAAGCGAAACAGTTGCAAACGAAAGGCTTACGAAGAAAAGCGGCTCGCGCGGAGCGTGTGAAAAATCTAATGCGAAACGCCGAGGAATGCAAACCGGCAAAGCTATTCGGCCCTGACTGACCTTGGTTTCCAGTTGCTGTCGATGCTGATGTCCTTCAGCGAAGCGGCCTCGAGGCCATTGATCTCAAAGCCCTTTACATATGGCTTCACCAGCGAATACGACGTCGGAAAATAAAGCGGGATGGCGTTCAATTCATAGATCGCATCCTGTTCGGTATATACGGCGACAGGCGTCGGTTCAAGTGCCGCGATCGAATCTGCCGGCAAGATCGTTTCGTCCGAAGGGCCGCCTTCGCCGCCCGCTTTGGGCGGAACCAACGGTGCCGGTGTTGACGCATCCTTGACGGCCGGGACCGACGGTGACGCAGCTGCCGGAACCTCTCCCAACTTTCGTAAACCAAATATCGCTGAAAGGCTTACCGATTCATCGATCGTCGGCAGCACAACGCCTCGCCTGATGAGATCGTAGGCACCCGCGACACGAACCGATTCCATCTCGGCAGAGTCTTTTACGAGGATATCGGTGTCAAGGTTTAGGTTCTGCTTCCACATGCGTGCGACGCTGCGGGCGACACGCTGTTGTATATCGTTTCGATTGACGACAAGCCGGATCCTGGGAAAGCTCTCACCATTTGGATAACCGGCTAATTCGAGGAGCTGTTTGGCACGTTCGATATCGAGGCCGATCTTAGCGTGTTTCTTGTCGCCGAGCGGCAGGAATGAGTTGGCGGGCTGGGTTGCCCCGTCGAGATCGGCTTCGGTAACGCGTTCGCGGTCGATCGTTATGGCGAGAGCCTCACGGACGCGTCGGTCATTGAACGGCGCGTTTGAAGTGTTGACCTCATAATAGTTTAGAGCGCTGTGCGTCGTTTGCCTGAAATCTTCGTATGGCGAAAGAAGTTTTAACGCGAGCGGTTCAAATTCGGCATTGGTCACGGCATCGACCTCACCCTTTTTGTAAGCGTCGAGAGCGGCCTCAGCTGAGTCCTTTGGCACAAATCGTACGCGATCGAGGCTGACATTTGCTTTGTTCCAATACGTGTCGGACCGGTCGACGAGGATGCCGTCCTTGGCAACTCCGGCCAACGTGAACGCTCCATTCGTTATGGTGTTAATGCTGAGCGGCTCAGTTTCAAACGTTTTGCCGTCGCCGTAAACCGGTCGAAAGATCGGATTTGCGACGAGTTTTGCAAAATCCTTGTCCGGACGCTCGAGAGTAACGGTAAGTACTACATCACTGATCGCCTCAACGCCAAATTTTACCGGTTTCGGATCGGGCTTTGCAGCCTCCGGCTTCGGCGACGATTCAACCTGCGGTTTAGTGACAGGGCCGGCAGGCGTTTGACTTTGATATCGCAGAGCCGAATTTGCATTGACCCCGTCGGTTTGCGGATGTACGCTGCCGGCGGACGGCGTTGGGCCGAAATCGACCGATTCGATCGGGACCAAGCCTTCGGCCCTGGGCGTGTACATCCCGACAATGTTGCGAAACAGTTCGCGGTGGACTCGCTTATCTTCGAGTGCTGAAAGTCGCTTCCAGGACGCGACGAAATCGGCCGCGGTGACACGCTTGCCGTTTGACCATCGGGCATCCTTTCGAAGTTGGAAAGTCCAAACGCGGAGATCGTCGGAGCTTGACCATTTTTCGGCGACAGCCGGAACTTCCTTGAGCGTCTTCGAGTCGATCTCGGTCAATCCTTCGTAGACCGCACGAACAATGTCGGTCTCAGGTGCGGCCGATGCGCGAGCCGGATCGAACGTTTTTGGCATCTTGCCGTTGCTCCAGCGAAATTCCTGCTGCTTCGGCGGCGCCGTGACCGCGAAGAACGGCTCGTTTCTTGGAGCTTCGATCTGCGTGCAGGAAGATGTCAGAAAGGCGAACACGAACACAGTGCAGACAAAAAAAGACCCATAGGATCTTGAAATTCTGAGTGTTGATTTTCGCCGGCTTTTCTCCATTTCCTACTCTGTCGACATCTTCAACCGCGTCACGATATCTTTGACCTGAGCCCGAGTGTCATCAAAACCCAAAGACGTATCGATCAGATGATCGGCGAACCGCTTTTTCTCGTCCTGAGACATTTGGGCGGCGATACGTTCTTTGGCGTCCGATTCACTCAAACCGTCGCGCCGCATCAGCCTCTCCAATTGTATCGCGCTATTGCACCAGACGACAATTAGTTTGTCAAAGCGTTTGTAGCCACCCGACTCGATCATCAGGGCCGCGTCGATGACGGCGATGCCGTCCGAATCGGTTTTTTCGACGTCGGATATCCAGCGGTCCTGGGCCTCGATGACCAGCGGATGGACGATCGAATTGAGAAGTTCGCGTTTTTGCGTGTCGGCAAATACGATCGCTCCGAGTTTCTTGCGGTCGAGATCACCTTCCTCGGTCAGAACAGTTTCGCCAAACTCCCGAACAATTGCCGTAAGCCCCGGCGTGCCTTTCGCAACGACCTCGCGAGCGGTGGCGTCAGCGTCAAGTACGTGGCAGCCGAGTTCACGCAACACGCTGCAAACAAATGATTTGCCGACAGCGATCGATCCTGTAAGGCCAACTTTAAGCATTACGCGGCCCGGTTATGCCGCTTGGCCAGTTTTGCGACATTGTGATCGGCGATCTCGGCAAGCGTCAGGCCGAGTTCGTCGGCGCAAGCCGAAATGTACCAAAGTACATCGCCGAGTTCGTCTTTCAATTTCCCGCGTATCTCGTCATTTATCACGCCGCCGTGATCGCGTTGTATCTTTTTGACGATATTCGCAACCTCGCCCGCCTCGCCCGTGAGGCCGAGGGTCGGATACTCAAGATTTTCCATCCTCCGAGGATAAAGTGCGGTTTGACTCGCTTCTGCTTGGTATTCTTCAAAATTCATAATGTTGTTATGGCCGCGAAAAGGCACAAAACCCACAAAAACTCTTATTTTGCGTCTTCTGTGCGTTTTCGCGGCTAATCTGATCTTCTTGCCTTCGCGGCCTCGACCGTGTTTTTCATCAGCATCGCCACCGTCAATAATCCAACGCCGCCTGGGACGGGCGTGAAATTGGCCGCGCGCTCCATCGCATCTTTCGGGTTCACGTCGCCTACGAGCGTAAAGCCGCGCGTCTCGATCGCCCTCAGGCGCTTTTCGATGTCTTCGGCTATGAAATAATCATTAACCAAACTGGCATCGGTAAGATTGTTGATACCGACATCGATGACCGTCGCACCTTCGCGAATGTGTTCGCGGCGGATGAAGCCGGCACGGCCGATGGCGGCGACCAAAATATCGGCCTGGCTCGTTAACGAGGGCAGATCGGTCGTACGCGAATGACAGATCGTTACCGTGGCATTTTCTTTCAATAGGAGAGAGGCCATCGGTTTGCCGACAATGTTGCTTCGGCCAACCACGACCGCATGACGACCGGCGATCTCGATTCCTGAGCGTTTCAAAATCTCGATCACACCCGCCGGCGTGCATGGGGCAAGAGCCGGATAGCCGAGCGTCAGTTTGCCGACATTTACAGGATGAAAACCATCCACATCCTTTTCCGGATCGATGCGTTCCAGTATCTTTCGCTCGTCGATCTGTTTCGGCAGCGGCAGCTGGACCAGAATTCCGTCTACATCTGTTCGAGCGTTGAGAGCGTCAATGACGGCGATCACTTCGTCATGCGGAGTGTCGGCCGGCATATGGCGGTGTTCGGAAATGATGCCGAGTTCCTCGGCCGTTTTCACCTTGCTGCCGACATAAACGGCCGACGCCGGATCTTCGCCGACGCGTACCACGACGAGACACGGCGAATAACCGTGAGTCTCTCGAATATCGCTGACTTCGGCGGCGACCTCGGCCTTGATCGCATCCGCAAACGTCTTTCCGCTAAGTAATTTCGCTGTCATAATCGCTTTTGATCTGATTTTACAGTAATCCGAATTGATTTGCTAAAATGATGCTGATGTTCCGAATTTTCCTGATCCTTGCCGTTTTATTTCCCGCAACTTACGCAGTCAGGGCCGACGATCTGAGTGAGAGCCACAATAAGATCAGGCTTGCGGTCGAAGCCAAACAGTACTCAGTTGCCGCTGCCGAACTAAGGGGCATCCAAACCGCAAACCTAAAGATATTTGAGGCCAACAATTACGACTATCTGCTTGCCCGAATGGCCGAATCAGAAGGAGACAAGGCTACGGCGATCGCGAATTACAAAACGGTCGCCGATCGCGACTCGATCCTCAAGGCATACGCGCTATTCCACCTCGCAAAGATCTTTCGCGAGAGCGGCAATCTGCTTCTCGAACGGCTGTACCTGACAAAATTGTCTATCGAATCGCCGACCAGTCTGCTAATGCCGGCAACCCGCGAGCGGCTGGCAAAGAGCAGTTTCGCAGCGTCAAATTTTGCGGAAACTATTCGAATGCTCACTTCCGATAATTTCGGAATAACAGGCGATAAAACGAACGCGGCTGTTTCGCGATTCCTTCGCGAGGACAACGCACTGCTTGCCGAGGCCTACTTGCGACATGGACAGACCGGCCCGGCGCGCGAGATCTTCGTGCGGCTGCTTGATGAAACTCCGAACCAAACCCAGCCTGACGACGTTGCTCTGACCGCTGTAACAGCACTCGATCTGATCGAGATCGGGGCGGAAAATTCCGGCAAAAAGGTGGCAGAGTTGACCGAGGCCGAGCATTTGCAGCGAGCGAACGTCTATCAATTCAACCGCGATTTTGCCAAGGCAAAGCTTCACTTCGAGGCTATGATCGGCAGGTTTTCAGGCAGCAACAGTGCTCCGGATGCGATATTTCAGATCGGCCGCGGTTACGCACAGCAGACCGATTACGTCGAGGCCCTGAAATGGTACGAACGCATCCTCGAACAATATCCGAACAGCGCGGCCGTCAAAGACGCTTTGCTCCAGTCGGCGGCTGCTTACGGACGCGTCGGTAAATCAAAAGAGTCGATCCTAAGGTATCAGAAATTCATCTCGACATTTCCCGCGGACGAAAAGCTCGACCGCGCATACCTCAATATCGTCGACATCCTCCGCGATCAGGGCGATGAGAACGAGGCCCTGAAATGGACGGCGAGAACCCGCGAGGCGTTCAAAGGAAAGATTGCCGAGGCGGTGGCTCTTTTTTCCGAGTCGCGTATCTATATCTCACGAACCGATTGGCCAAATGCCCTTGACGCTCTGGAGAAGCTCGCGGCTCTACCCGATCTCGGCGGCAGCAATATTCCGGGCGGGACGAACCGGGCAGAAGTTTCATTTCTCAACGGTTACGTTCTTGAACAAACAAAACAATATGCCGAGGCGATCGATGTTTATCTATCGATTGCCGACGGGCGAAATGAATATTACGGCTGGCGGGCGACCGAAAGGCTAAAGAAACTTGGAAATGACGACGCGACCAAGTCGTTCGTGACTCAGAAGTTGGGTCTGCTGAGCAGCGGTCTCAGCGCAAAGGACGCCGACGAACGAAGGCGAAGCGCTCAGGCGATCTTGCGAATGACCGATTCGCCTGATATCCGCAAGCGGGCCATCGAGGTCCTGCAGGCAGCGCTCAGATCTCTGCCCAATTACAAATCGGTCCCTGAATATAAAATTGCCGAGATCGGTCGAAAATTGATCACTAGCGAGACTGCGACCGGTCAACCCCGATCGGGCATGGACGAACTATTGTTCCTTGGTCTATTCGACGAAGCGGTTACGCAGTTTGAGCCGTCAGCCGTTTCCAAATTAATGGAAAAGGGCGGGCAGCCGGCCGCAATTCCTGATCTGTACCGCCGCGGCGACCGGGCGGACAAGGCTATCGCATTTTCCGAGCCGGTATGGAAAAAGGTTCCGGCCGACTATCCGATCGAGCTGATCCCGCGTGACCAGCTTGCGATGCTCTATCCGGCACCGTATACCGATTCGCTGCTGAAATACGCCGGCCCTCGCGGCGTCGATCCGCGGCTGCTGCTGGCGATAATGCGGCAGGAATCGCGGTTCCAGCCGGACGTCAAATCGTACGCTGCGGCCCGCGGGCTGATGCAGTTTATCTCGACCACTTCGAACAAGGTCGCGAGCGAACTCGGGCGTGAAAATTTCCGTCAGGAAGAGCTCTATCATCCGCCGACCGCGATCCTGTTCGGTTCGCAGTACCTTTCGGATCTCTTTAAGATATTTCCATCGCAGCCGGACGCCGTCGTCGCAAGCTATAACGGCGGCGACGACAATATGAAACGCTGGCTGGCAAGGTCGAAATCGAACATGCCCGAACTATACGTGCCTGAGATCGTCTATGCGCAGTCGAAGGACTATGTTTACAAGGTGATGTCGAGCTATCGCGTCTATCAGACTGCCTACGACGAAAATCTGCGGCCGAGATGACTTTTTGACCGGCTTGTTACATCATAAAATTTATGCGATCTCTTACCATATTTATCATATCTTTAGTACTTTTTGCGGCATGCAAACCGGGCACTACCGCCACTAATGGCTCTTCGCCTATTGAACGCTATCCGATAAAGGGCAAGGTCATTTCGGTCGATAAGGCTGCGAAGACAGCGAATATCCAGCACGAAGACATCCCCGGATTCATGCCCGCGATGACAATGGATTTCCTGATCAAAGAGGACTGGGTCTGGGATGATCTTCATCCCGGATCTGAGATCCGTGCCGAGCTCGTCGTCGACAAACAGGCTAAAGATCCGTACTGGCTCGAGAAGATCGGTATCTCGGCTCTTCCGATCGCGGGCCAAGAGCCCCTTGCAGTGAATGAGAATTTTGCTCAGATCGGCCAACCCGTGCCTGATTTTGCGCTGACAAATCAGGACGGCAAACGCATTTCGATCAAAGATTTTAAGGGCAAACCGCTCGCGATCACGTTTATCTATTCCAAATGTCCGCTGCCTGAATATTGCATCAGGATGTCGACGAATTTCAGCGATCTAGCCAATAATCTTATGGCCGATCCCGCACAGAAAGACAAATTTCGCCTGCTCAGTATCTCGTTCGACCCCGCCAACGATACGCCCGAAAAACTCCGTTCGTACGGCCTGGGCTATCTCGGCAAAAATGCAAAACCGGACTTTTCTGTCTGGCAGCTCGCGGTCGGCAAGGACGACGAGGTGCGCAAGATCGCCGATTTCTTCGGCCTCCGCTATGAGATCGACCCAAACGACAAGACCCAATTCAACCATTCCCTTCGAACAGCGGTCATCGGCCCGGACGGTACGGTCAAAAAGATCCTGGCCGGCAACAAATGGACGCCTGCCGAGCTTCTCAAGGAACTCGAGGCAGCTTCGGCTCCGCAACAGTGATCCGACGGTTTAAAAACCACAAACAAACTGCTAATCTCGCCGTATAACTCATAACAAATTTCGAAAATTGGAGAGTATATGCGAAAACTGCTGGTTCGTCTGTCCGTAGTCATCCTCGTCTTTGCCGTCGCTGCCTCGGCCCAAAAGCGGAACATCACCGAGAAAGACCTGTTCGATTTTGCCTGGGTCGGCGATCCGCAGGTTTCGCCTGACGGTGCGACGGTCGCCTTTGTAAAGGTAACGGTCAATGCGGCGAAGTCGAACTACGACACGTCGATCTGGTCAGTATCGACCGGCGGCAATGAAGAGCCGCGGCGAATCTCGAGCGGTACGCGCGACACGACGCCGCGTTGGTCGCCCGACGGCAAGTTCCTCGCGTTTGTCCGCTCGCCCGAAACACCGGGCGCCGGTTCGTCGCCGCAGCTGTTTATGCTGTCGATGTCGGGAGGCGATTCGTGGGCTTTTACAAGTTTGCCGCGCGGAGCGGGCGGTCCCGTTTGGTCGCCTGACGGTAAATGGATCGCCTTTGGCAACAGCGCGACGCCCGACGAACTCGCCCGCGGCGGACGCCCGGCTCCGACGCCCGCAGACGGCCGCGAATCGGATATTCGTGTCATCACTCGTGCCGTCTATCGTGCCGACGGCGGCGGCTATATCGATACCAATCATCCCAATCACCTCTGGGTGATCGCCGCTCCAAAAAGCCCCGAAGAAAAGCCGCAGCCCAAGCAATTAACGAGCGGTGCCTACAACGAAGGCGGATTTGTCTGGTCTCGCGACGCCTCGCAGATCTATTTCACGACGAACCGTACCCTTGAGCCGTATTACGCCGAAAAACCGGTCACCGAGATCTATTCGGTGCCCTTAGCGGGTGGAACGCCCGCGTTGCTGACCAAGATCGAAATGGGCGTCGGCGGCCTGGTGCTAAGTCCCGACGGCAGCAAGTTTGCGTTTACCGCTTCGGCGTCGCAAAAACCGGTGCTTTCGTACACACAGCCCGACCTTTGGGTGTTGGATATCGCCGCGAACGCTCAGCCCAGGAATCTGACGACGGCGTTTGATTACGACATCGGCGGCGGTGTCGGCGGCGACAATGCTCCGCCAAGAGCAGGCGGCGGCGGAGGCCCGATATGGACCGCAAACGGAAAGGCGATAATCGAACGCTATGCCAAAGAAGGCCGTGCAAATCTCGGTATGTTCGATGCCTCGACCGGCAAAATGAGCGACGTGACCAAGGGCGACCAGGCGATTCTGAGCTATCGCCCGACACGCGATGCCGCGAAGATCGTCTATACGCGATCGACACCGACCGTTGTCACCGATCTATATATTCTCGACCGGTCGAACGGCACCTCGAAACAGCTCACCAAGGTAAACGACGCGCTGTTCGCAAAACTTAACCTGACCGAGCCGGACGACGTCTGGTACACGAGCTTTGACGGCAAGAAAATACAAACCTGGGTGCAGAAACCGCCCGATTTTGATCCGAGCAAAAAATACCCTGTGATCCTTAATATCCACGGCGGCCCGCACGCCGCCTACGGCTACGTTTTCGACCATGAATTCCAGTGGATGGCCGCCAAGGGATATATCGTTATTTATCCAAACCCACGCGGCTCAACGAGTTACGGACAGGATTTCGGCAATATCATCCAGCACAATTACCCCGGCGACGACCACAAGGACCTCATGGCGGCGGTCGACGAGGTCATCAAACACGGCTACGTCGATGAGACAAAACTCGGTATTACCGGCGGCTCGGGCGGCGGCGTGCTGACAAATTGGGCCGTGACACAGACCAACAGATTTGCCGCTGCCGTCTCGCAGCGTGACATCTCGGACTGGGCCAATTGGTGGTACACGGCCGATTTTGCTCAGTTTCAGCCAAGCTGGTTCAAGGGTGCCCCGTTCGAGGATGTCGAGGGTTTTCGCAACCGCTCAGCCATCACGCACGTCGCAAAGATCCAGACGCCGATGATGTTCATCCTCGGCGAAGCCGACTGGCGGACGCCCCCAAATGCCGGCGGCGAAGAACTGTTCCGTGCATTGAAATACCGAAAGATACCGACCGTCATGGTCCGTTTCCCAAACGAAGGCCACGAACTCTCACGCTCCGGCCAACCCTGGCACCGCATCGAACGCCTTCAACACATCGTCGGCTGGTTCGATAAGTGGCTAATGGGAATGCCCAAGCCTGAATACGAGGTTCCAAAGTAGCTGGTTTCCCTTGTACACTTTATTTCCTTGCATTTCGACAGCATTTTGAACGATAATTCGCCTATGGATTACCGGAAGATTATTACAATTGAGCCGGGCAAACGCAGCGGGCAGCCGTGTATTCGTGGAATGCGAATGACCGTTTATGACGTTCTTGATTATCTTGCTTCGGGAATGACCGAGGTTGAGATCCTTGAAGATTTTCCGTATTTGACCCATAACGATATTCTTGCCTGCCTCGCCTTCGCTGCGGATCGTGAGAAAAACCTGTTTGCGATGCAGTCATGACCGCTCGTCTGTTATTTGATCAGAACCTTTCCCCTAAACTCGTCAAGCGACTCGCGGACATTTTCCCCAATTCGAATCATCTCTATTTTCTGGATTTGGACACTTCCAAAGATTTGGATATATGGAAATTCGCAAAGGAAAATGGCTATGTCATTGTGACAAAAGATGTAGATTTTGCGGACATGAGCATTCTCTACGGCTTTCCGCCAAAAGTATTGTGGATGTGCCGCGGAAATTGTTCGACCTCTGAAATTGAGCAAATTCTGCGCGATAATCAAGACGCGATCAATGGATTATCCTCAAATCTGACGTTCGGAATATATTCGTTGTTCTAAGAGTCAATCGTTAACGGGCTGCACGAAACACGCTCTTCCCCGCAACCAACGTCGTCACCACATCCCTCCCATTTGAAGCAAAAATGAGAG
>CAZVDM010000081.1:0-14691 GCA_964625555.1 uncultured Chloracidobacterium sp. | reverse complement strand
CGTTTTGCCGATGACGGCGGCGTAAGCCATTCGATCCTCGCCTTGTAAACGTCCGGTGTCATCAATTCAGGAATTCGAATATCAAGGTTGTATTCGATCTTAGCTGTCGGATGAGTTTGCATGAAAGCAGCTTCACCGCGAACAAAGCCATCACGGATGTCGGCTACGAACGAGGCCGATTTTCCGTCCATGTCGCGAAGCCTCGCCAGGTCGTCGATGCTTTCTTTTGATTCGCGAATATCCCACATCTTTGGAATATCGGAATCAGCACTGACCGTGCGAGTCAACAAACCCTTCGGCGCGCCAGCCGAAGAGCGGAACTGATACGGCAAGATAGTCAATGCCGTAACCAGCCCTAAAACAAATAAACACAACAGTAAACCCTTTCGAGTTTCTGTCTTATAACGTCTCTGCATTTCCAAGCCCTCCTAAAAGCTAAAATCCTGAAGTTTTCAAATTCCGTGAGGATGATCATTTGAAAGGATGACCAAATTCCCGAAAATTCGAATAAAACAAACGCCATACGCATTGTCACATTCGAGACAATGTCGTTACGAAATAAGCTAGATGGTAGATCTGAACAAAATTTTTATTAAGATTCCCCTATGTTTTAGCAGATTTGTATCTTGCCGTCAATGAAATAACGACATTCGGGCTAAACTTCTTTCGCCCGAATGCCAAGTGCAGCCGCCCTCATTCACGGAATGTACTTTTTGGGTATCGGCGTATCGTTTGGCAAGCCGAACGATGCCGCTGAGAAACCGGCGACCGAGCGATTTAGATACCAAATTCCACCGCGATAGACGGCTTGATCGTCCTTTCCGTCGCCATCGTAATCCCCGGGAACCGGAATATCGCCGCTGAGTCCGAAACTGATTATTACGTATTGTCCGTCGGTGCTGTTGATGCGGTACCAAAGTCCGTTAGACGGCCGGAAGACCGACACGTCGACCTTCGTGTCGCCATCGTAGTCAGCCGGAACCGCAAGGTCCGTCGGCAATCCAAACGCGAACGCAATAAATTGCCCGTTTCCGCTATTAATGCGGTACCAAACGCCTGTCGAAGGCCGCCATACGGCGATGTCGTCCTTGCCGTCACCGTCGTAATCATCCGCAACGGGCTGATCGCCGCTAAGTCCGAAATTGAGAACAGTCACCTGTCCGTTCGAGCTGTTCAGCACATACCAAACACCAGTCGACGGCCGGAAAACGGCGAGATCGTCTTTGCCATCGGCATCAAAATCGCCAGATTGGGGAATATCGCCGGCGGTTCCGAAATGGATGACGATGAATTGGCCCGTGCTGCTGTTGAGGCGGTACCAGTTACCATCCGACGGCCGCCAGACGGCGACATCGGCTTTCCAATCGCCGTCGAAATCGCCCGGCGTCGGGATATCCGCAGATAGTCCAAAGCCAACGGCGGTGAATCCCTGAGTTGACCTGTTTAGGTACCAAATCCCTTCGGAAGGACGGTAAACTGAAAGGTCCGTTTTACCGTCGCCGTCGAAATCTGCTCGTGACTTGGGGAAATCATCGACGATAATGCACTGAGTGTTTCCTGAGACAACGAGGTTATCGATGTTCCAGCCGCCACCGACAGGCGCCGTGTTGTTGTCCGCTCCGAAACGCCATTTGAGCTGGACGTTTTGGCCGTTTGCTGCAGGCGGCAAACGCACAATGGTAGTCACATATCCGCCCGAATCACCGTTCCATGCCTGGCGGCCGGCGATCGGGTTGTTTGTTCCGGCTCCTATAGATCCGTTGTAACCATTCTGCAAAAAGACGCCGCCTGCGCCCAAAATATCTTGAAAAGGCGCGTTGTTGATACTTATCTCAAAAACGCCGCCGTCCCATCCGGGCTCAGTATTGTATTTATGGCGAAATGAGACCGTCGCACTGGTTGACGTGATCGGAAACTGCGGCGTCGAAAGGTCAGTGCCGCCGCCGACAGTTTCAGGATCGGCAGCAAAAGCTGAATTCGGCGCTGAATCAGGATTTGTGGATGTTGTCACAAAATTGACGCCGCCAAGGATCGGAACTGCCGTCCAGCCTGCAGGGAAATTGGGCGCCGTGACGGCATCAAAATTCTGAGTTGCGGTAACGATCGGCTGACCGACTGCAAATGATCTCGTGAAACTTGTCGGGCCGAGGCTGCTGTTAATGTTAAGTGTGATCGTAACGACGGCTCCGCACGCCGTCGAGGCCGGAACCGTGAAGTTGACCGGCTGACTGACGGTCGTGCCGCTTGCGATCGATCCGTAATTTGCCGAACCGCCGCCTACTAGCTGCAGCGTGACGCCGGTTGCACTGTTGCCTGTCAGGTTGGTCAGCGGAATGCTCAGAGAGATCTGCTCGCCGATGTCCGGGAAGCCGTTATTGTTGCCGTTCGGATCTGAGATCGTGAAAATCGGCGATTGGAATAGATTTGGCAGGCCGAACGACTCAGTGACGCGGGTATCTCCAGTTCCGGTTCCGGCGGCCTGAATCGAAGCGTTAGCACCGATCCCGCGAAGCGCAAACCCGGCCCACACGTCGGCAACATCGTCGGTCGCCTCAGGAGCGACAGAGCTTGCTTGGGCGGCTGCGATGATCGCGTCGCGTTCTGATAAGAAAGTCGGACCGAGCGGCGCGAGCTTCATGCCGTCGGTGACGAGCTGCAGGATCTTTCGGTTTCCGTTCGCCCAACCGAGACGCGTGATCATACGAGCCCGCACTTCCCACAAAGCGCTGCTCCAGATCTCCCCGAGGTTATGAACGGCATCCGCAGTAGTTGAACCAAACGGCCCGCGACCGTATGCGCCGTCGCCGAGGTTGATCTGTGACTGATCAGCATCGGCAAAAGTCAACGGGTTGTGCGGCAGATTGCCGGGGCCGCCCGTAAAAGCCTTCACGGCTTTTGGAAAGCGTCGGATGCCGTAATAGTAATTACTAACAAATCCGCCTGTGCCCAAGTATGTGTCGTAGCCGCCCATCGCGTAAACACCGTTGATCGGGTCGTTAGGTTCGCTCAGCATCGCCTGCGCGTAAAAATCGGACCAGCCTTCGCCCATGCCCCGTGACATGTTTATCGAGAGCCCGCTTCCGTTGCCATGGAGACGGTTCGAAAGGCCGTGCGAGAATTCGTGTATGACCACTTCGGCATCTAGATTTCCGTCGATGTCAGGATTCGGTCCGGTCCATATGTACATCTGCATACGTCCACGTCCGCCGTCAGCCGGGGTCGAAAAATTTGCATTGTTGGTGCCCGATGAATCCTGACCTTCGCCCCGAACGCGATCGGCCTCAACGCCGCCGCGGCCGAAGTTGCTGTTTTGAAAATTGCGGGCTTGTTCGGTAAATCCGAGGCGGTACATCTCATCGTGATACCAATTGGAAATGTAGAAAAGCTGAGTGACCGAGCCCTGTTGAAACGCGCTGCCCGGATAGGTCTGCGGTACTGCGACCGGGGCTTCGCCGGTGTTGTTGTTCGGATTGAGCGGATTGTAAACGAATGAAAAATTCCGCGTCGGACTTGCCGCTTCGCTGTTGGTATCCACGCCGTCCACCCCATCACGGTCGAGTCCGGCCTGGATAGCATTTCCGTCCGTCACCGTAGTGCCGTCAATGATCCAGCCGAGGTCGTTGAACGTATATGGAGCTTCATTTCCGATGCGCGTGATCGACGTTCGGGTCAACGGAGAGCCTTGTATACCGTTCGGAGCCACAGGGCCCGGAGTGAACGGGAATGGGTTTTCGGCAACGTTTATCATCGCGTTCGGATTTGTATAGACGTTGTAAGTCGATGCCTGCGTTTGATCTTCCGTAATGTTCTTTCGCCAGAGCATGGTGCCGTTCGCCGCATCGACGATCACGTAATATGCGTTTACAGGCTGCCAAATCAGCACCCGCCACGCCGGTACGACCACGCCCGGCTCTGTCGGAAAGTACATTTTTTCGGCGGTCGTCGCCGAATCGCCTGTGCCAAACACGGTTTTCAATTCGCTAGATACGATTTGTTCCTTGTTGATGCCAAGTCTTGATATGTCGGAATTAATGGAGACCGCAGCGGAGCGAACGGCTTCGAGCGGATCGCCAAACTCAGAGGAAACTGAATTTTGATCCACGGCAGGAGCGAGATTATTTATCACGCGGATCAATTCGCCCTGCTTGGTGAATCCGGCCTTTACCTCGCCGCGAAAGACCGGAACTCCGTTGATCTCCTGGTTTAGTTCGACAAAAGACAGGTTTCCGTCGGGATTTGTGTAATCGGCAGCGACTATGTAGTTGTCTATATGTTCGGCGGTAGAGCCGAAAAGGTCCGCATTTTGCTTTAGAAATCCCTTGAGGATGTCCGATCGCTTAGCCGTTGAAGATCGTGTCAAAAATGCCCGGCCCTGGAAAACATCGGGGCCGATCACCTCGGGAATGCGGAGATCGATGTTGTATTCGACCTTTAACGTAGGAATGATTTGACGTAGTCTCCGCTCACCGGCAACGGATCCTTCGCGTGTATCGGCTATTTCCACGGCGCTTTTGCCGGAGGCATTGCGAAAGGCGACGATCTTTTCGAACGACGATTTATCGGTTCTAATATCGTAGTTTGGGAGATCGTTTTCGTGACTCGATGTCTGTGAGACAAGGCCCTTTGCGGCTGAAGCCGGTTGTCGGAACGAAAACAAAAATGCCCCGGCGATAATCGCGAGGGCGAACAAACATAAACCGGCATTGCGCCGCGATCCGGACTGCAGATTTGATGACATGAAAGATGCGCTCCTACGGAATTAAGTCGATCGAAAATCGGAAGCTTCGCGAAATTTAACCTGGCAAATCGAAATTGCCGTCCGAAACCACTAGAATCTTATAACTAGCGTTAGTTCGTAAAAAGACCGCGGGCCTATCAACTACATTGGCGGCGGTCTTTAAAGCAAAGTTCAATTGTATTGTTCGCAAAAGAGGATTTTAACAAATTGGCGTTCTAAGTCAATGAAATTTGCGATATGCCGGGCGTTTTAGGATGAGCGACAACATGATCGACAGTGTGTTCGGCAGCGGGGGGCTGATCTCGCAGCACCACGACGCGTACGAATATCGCGAAGGCCAGATCAAAATGGCCGATGCGATCGTGACAGCGCTTGCCGAAAAAAAGCACCTGATCGTCGAAGCCGGAACCGGAACCGGGAAGACTCTTGCCTATCTGACACCCGCAATTGCCGCAGCCTTGGCTAATAAAACTCGGATCATCATTTCGACGGGAACCAAGAACTTGCAGGAACAACTGATGGAAAAGGACATTCCTTTTTTGCAGAAGATCTTGCCAAAGAAATTCAAGGCTGCGTATATGAAAGGCCGTTCGAATTACGCGTGCCTCTATCGCATTGCGAAATCAGATCATCAGCCCATTCTCGACGGCATCGGAGAGATCGATCATTTCAAGGAGGTCCGCGATTGGGTTTTGGAAACTAAGACGGGCGATCGGGCCGAGCTGACCTATTTGCCCGAGAATCTATCGTTCTGGAGCCGGATCAACGCCAAGGGGGACACCTGCATCGGCCAGAAATGTCCCGATTTCGAGCCCTGTTTTATCACACGGATGCGCGCCAACGCCGAAGCGGCGGACATCGTGATCGTCAATCATCATCTGTTCTTTGCAGATCTGAATGTCCGCGGCAACAACTTCGGCAAGGTTTTACCCGATTACGCGGCGGTCATTTTTGACGAAGCACACCTGATCGAGGACATTGCGGCGGATTATTTCGGGTTTCAGGTCTCCACCTTTCAGATCGACGAGCTTGTTCGCGACGCCGACACGCTGCCGATAACGGACGCGATCGCGACTGCAGGTATCTTGAGAACTTCCGCAAAGGTGATAGGCCTTGCAGAGCAATTTTGGATCAGGTTTTTACAGGCTCGCGGCAACGAAGGGCGATTTCCGTTGATGCCGGACAGCTTCTCTCAACGTGGTGCTAACGGCGAGCAGCAGCCGACGTCACACGGCGAATCATACGAGGCGCTCGATTCGGCTCTTGGTCAACTCGAGAGCGAGATCGACGTATTTTCGCCAAAGATACCCGAGGCCGACAGCGTGGTCCGACGCATCAGGCAGACGCGTTTCGACCTTGGATTTATTATCAAACAGGCAGACCGAAATTACGTGTACTGGCTCGAAAAACGCGGCCGCGGCATTTTCCTGCAAGCATCGCCGGTCGACGTTTCGGCGCTTTTGCAGGAAAAATTGTTCGACAAGGTCGATACGTGCGTCCTGACCTCGGCGACGCTCTCGGCAAATGGCAGTTTCAACTTTATCCGAGACCGATTGGGTCTTTCGCCGGCGAAAACGAACTCGCTGACCGCTCCTTCTTCCTTTGACTACGAAAAGCAAGCGATCGTTTATCTGCCAAAGGTGATGCCCGACCCGCGTTCGGCGGAATTTACACACGCCGCGGCGATCGAGATAGTAAAGATCGTACAGGTCACGCGCGGCCATGCATTTGTGCTGTGCACCAGCAATTCGTCGATGACGGCTCTCTACGAGTTGGTCTCGTCAAGGATCGGTTACCCTTGTTTCTTGCAGGGAACTATGGCTAAGTCCGGACTGCTCGAAAAATTTCGCGACACGCCAAACGCGGTTCTGTTTGCCACATCAAGCTTTTGGCAGGGCGTCGATGTCCGAGGCGAACAACTCTCGTGTGTCATCATCGATAAACTCCCCTTCGCTGTCCCAACCGACCCGATCGTCGCTGCCCGATCAAGATTCATCGACGAGAACGGCGGCAAATCGTTCTTCGACTACAGTGTCCCCCAGGCTGTCATCTCGCTAAAACAAGGAATCGGCCGCCTCATCCGCAGCTCGACCGACCGCGGCGTAATTGCGATACTCGATCCGCGACTGAGATCCAAAGGCTATGGCCGGGATTTTTTGAATTCGCTGCCAAGGATGCGGATCACCGGTGATCTGGCCGATGTCGATGCTATATTTCAGCCGGATGTAAATAGTGCGATATAATTCGATCTATGGCAGCTTTCTTTGAAGTAATGATCGAACGCAATTTCTCTTCTGCCCATCAGCTGCGCGGTTATAAGGGGAAGTGCGAGAATCTGCACGGGCATAACTACAAAATCGAGATCTTCGCGCGTGGCGAGGAATTGAACAATATCGGATTGCTGATCGATTTTGGCGATCTGAAAACTGCCGCCGATGAGATCGTCAAATATCTTGACCACCGAAATATAAACGAATTGCCGCCATTTGATGAGGAACTCAATCCTTCCGCTGAGAATCTTGCTCGTTATTTTCTCGAATACCTAAACACCCGCATTGCCGACGAACGCGTCAAGGTTCACAAGGTCCGCTGCTACGAAACCCCAACAAGCGTTGCGACGTATCAGATTGATTAGTGTAAATAAACACTAATTACCAAACCATTTGGAGGTCGATCTGATGAGTAAAGCTATCGTTGGTCTATTATTCCTTTTAATCATTTCCGTTGTTGGCGTATCGGCTCAGTCTTCGGTTTCTGATGCTGATAAAGAGGCCATCAAGGCGACGGCGCTCGATTATATCGAGGGCTGGTACGAGGGGAGCCCCGAGCGGATGGAACGGGCACTTCATCCGGACCTTGCTAAACGTATCGTGAATACAAACGCACAAGGGCGGAGTTCGCTTGGACAAATGAGCGCTATGAGCCTGGTCCAAGGCGTAAAACGGGGCGGCGGAAAAGACACGCCAAAAGAGAAACAGCAGAAAGATGTAACTATCCTCGACGTTTTCGGCAACGCGGCAAGTGTAAAAGTGGTCGCATCGGATTGGATCGATTACCTTCACATCGCGAAATCGAATGGGCGTTGGGTGATAGTCAATGTGCTCTGGGAATTGAAACCGAAACCAGTAACGGCGGCAAAATAAAAAAGCACCAAGCTTAATTGCTTGATGCTTTTCGGAAATTTATGGTCGGGGCGAGAGGATTCGAACCTCCGACCTCTCGATCCCGAACCGAGCGCTCTACCAGACTGAGCCACGCCCCGCCGACCAAACACTGAGTCTAAGCTACGATCGACAAAGTGTCAAACAGCCGTCTCATCTTCGACCACATGCTTTTTGCCTAATCTGTGTTTTAAGAATTCGATTATCGGCGGCAAGAGTGATAATCCGACGACAACGATCACGACCTTTTCGATGTGGTCTGCGAGTTTGATCCCGAGCGCACTTTCGATCATCGTGCCGAAAAAGTACCCTGCAAGAACCATCGACGAGATCCATAGCAATCCGCCGCCAATACTGTACGGGAGAAATTTACTATACGGCATCCCGGTCGCTCCGACGACGAGCGGAGCAAATGTGCGTACGATCGGAACAAAGCGAGCGAGCAAAACTGTTTTCGGGCCGTATTTTTCGAAAAATGCGTGTGCTTTTTGAACTCGCGATGGTTTGAAGATCCGCGAATTCTCTCGATTAAAGAGTTTTGAACCCAGCTTTCGCCCCGTCCAGTATCCGGTGGAATCCCCGATCACGGAACCCAGAAAGAACGAGAGCATTACCAGAATGACGTTTAGTTTATCCGGATAAGTGCGGGCAAAAAGCCCCGAGACGACCAGTAATGAATCACCGGGCAGAAAAAATCCGACCGCGAGCCCGGTTTCAGCAAAGATGATGAAAAACAAGCCCAGATACGCGTAAACTCCCAGCGAATCAAGAAGCCAGTTGATGAGCACATTCGGATCGAGGAACCAGAAAGTACGTTTTAAGTCTTCGAATATTCCGAAAAAGAAACCGAACATTTTCATAGTTTATCTTTCGCCGCCTTGCCATGCATGCTCGCCGATCAGAGGAACAAATGCACAAGGGCCGAAGTTCTCAATTGTAAAACTTGTGGCGGTCCGTGTGACGCGGATCAGCATTTGAGCCCGCTGTTCGTCGCCGATCGGGATCACCATCTTGCCGCCGACCTTAAGTTGCTTCACTAACGGTTCCGGGATCGACGGACCGCCGGCCGCCACAAGTATCTCATCGTAGGGCTGATAGGCATCCCAACCGATCGTGCCATCGGCTGCCTTGAGAGTTACATTCGAAAATCCCAGCGTTTTGAGACGCCTGGTCGCCTCATCGGCGAGACTGGGCAAGCGTTCGATGGAAAAGACTTTCCGCGCGAGACTTGCCAGAATGGCCGTTTGGTAGCCGGTTCCGGCTCCGATCTCGAGCACCTTTTCGGTACCGGTCAGGCCTAGCAATTCGGTCATTCGGGCTACAATGAAAGGCTGCGATATTGTTTGGCCTCCGGCGATCGGTAGTGCGTTGTCCTTGTACGCCTGCGACCGGAGAGCGTCGGGCACGAACAGATGCCTCGGTAGGCGGTCCATCACATCAAGCACTAGTTCGTCGGAGATCTTATAAAACGTGCGCAGATTGTCGACCATCGATCGACGAAGCAATTCGAAGCCGTCCGCGATATTCTGTTTTGGCGACGTGCCGCTCATTTCTCTAAGAATTCCAGTCCGATAAGATCTCAAGCGCCCGATGATTTGTCATGTCGGCACGCATCGGCGATACCGAGACATAACCTTCGTCGATCGCCTCGAAATCGGTTCCGCCTTCGGCGCGAAAGCCTTCGCGAACCTCGCCGATCCAGTAATAAGGCTTGCCGCGAGGGTCGATCTTTTCGCTGATAACGGGCCGTGCTGTCTTGAAGCCTTGTTTGGTAATGCGAATGCCTAAAGGTATACCCTTTGGCACATTTACGTTGAGTAAGGTCGATTCGGGAATTCCCTCGGCGAGAGCTTTCGCCGTAACCTCGCGGGCGATGCGGGCTGATTCGGTAAAATCGTGATCACGATATGCGACAAGGCTAAACGCGAGTCCGGGTACGCCGAGGATCGTAGCCTCGAGAGCTCCGGCGACCGTTCCCGAATACGAAGCGTCATCACCGAGATTGGCACCGTGATTAATTCCTGAACAGCAAATGTGAGGGCGTTCATCCGCCGTAAGGATTTGGTTCAATGCCATCACGACACAATCGGTCGGAGTGCCGTCTACGGTCCAGTGCCGGCTATCAACCTGGCGAATACGCAGCGGCCGAGCCAACGTCAGGCTATGCGAAGCACCGCTCATTTCCGATTCAGGGGCGATCACATACACGTCGCCGATCTCAACGAGCGCAGCCTCGAGTGCCGCGATGCCGTCAGCATGGATGCCGTCGTCATTGGTTAATAAAATACGGGGTTTTGACATTGTAGATAGTAAAAAAGCGAAAAGGTGAAAGGCGCAAAACGCAATTTCACCTTTTCACTTGTTCATGTACTTCATCGAACTAACGGCCCATCGGCCCTGACGGCCGAGCTGGTCCTGCGTTGTTCATCGGACGCTGCTGGCGAAAACGTCTGCGGTTACGCTTGCGAGCGTTTGCCGATTTGAGTTTCGCTTTTTGACCGGGCGGAATGAAGTGAGAGTGCTTTTTCAGATCCTTGATGATCTCTTCGCTGATCACTTTGCGCTTAAAGCGGCGAAGTGCCGACTCGATCGATTCGTTATTGTTAACGGATATAAATGCCATTTATTTTCTCACCTCCTTTCGGCTAATATCATGCTCAGTAGAGCAAACAAATATTAAACAACTTTTGGCTCCAAAACGCAAATACCGGCTAACGATGCTATCTGGGCAACGGCACTGAAAGCAGATGTCCGCGATAGACGAAATAGACCTTTTTAGCGGCTTCGTCGACGAACATGTCCATACTGTTAAAGGCGATCTTGGGCAGCGTCAGAACCGGCTTGAAGCCGAATACCCTTATGTCGTATATGCCGACCTGCGTGCTGCCTTTTTCGGCATCAATTATCGCGGCCCAGTATTCATTCGGCATTGCGGCCTTTTGCAGCGGTCGGAAGGTCTGCTGGGACAATGGCCTGAATTCGCCGCGAGTCGGCTGCATTGCACCGGTCGCCGCGTCGATCAGGAACATCGATTCGGGTTCGGTGTCGGGCAATCTCCGATCCTCATTTGTCTCGTATAGATAATCTTCGTATTCGCTTTGATATGCGATGAGGACTTTATTTAACGTAGGTATATAGGCACGTGGCGTCGGGCGGCCGTATCCTTCGACATCGACACGGTATTCACGATTGGTCAACAGATCGACACGCATCAGCGAGTCCACATTTTCTTCATTAGACTTATTGACCAGGAGCCAGCGGCCTGCCGGTGTCAAAAACGGATTGAGGTACAATCCGTCTCGTATTTTTGTGATCCGGCCGCCGGACACTTTATACAGGCCTTCGGGCGATGTTCTGATCTCGACGGCGCCAACGCGGGCCTTCCAGCGATCGGGGTCAGGCTGAACGGACAGACTGTCTCTAGGCGGAATGTATTCGGCCAAGGGCGGCTGGGCGACGGCGTCAGTGAGCATTCCGCCCGTTACTTTGTGCCAGGAATACCCTTCCCACTCACGCTTTGCCTTTAGCTTTTCGCGGAGTTCATACTCATTTGTTTCGGTTCCAGGCTGGGTCTGACCGTCCTCGCCGTTCACGGCCGCATCGATCTCATCGTCAACCTTTTTCCGCACCTCCATATCGCTGACGACGACGATCAGATCTGAGCCTTCTTTCCAAACCGTATCGACGTGCTTATTGTCGTCGGCCAGTACCAATTCGAGCCCCGGAATGTCTCGGCCCATGGCATATTTAACGGCGGCTTGCGGCTCTTTCAAGCGAGTGAAATATTTGTCGAGGCCGACAAAAAAATCATATCCTTCGCCACTTACAAATACGCGGCGTCCGCCGTTCTTGCCGAGCATTAGCAATTCCTTCGAAATACAATATTCGCCGCCGCAGCCGAGAAATGGTTTAAGCGAATCTACGTTGTTGTCAGTGAGATATGTCTTAAGCTCGTTGAATTCGTATTCGGTCAACGCCCGTTCGCGATAACGGTTTTCATCCTCGTCCCAACTGAAAATGACGCGATCACTATATATGCGAATGTAGTTGACATCGTAATAATAGACACCAAGCAGTTCGGGAGTCTTTTTGACCTCGTCCTGCAGACGTTTTTCCGTGGCTTTGATCTCGGTGATCTCGCCGCCGCCCCAGCCGTTGTACAGCGAATTGTCACCGACGCTGGCGTACAAGAGATAGAGATATTCACTGTAGCTTTCCGATGATCCATCGACATAAAACGCAGATGATGCTCCCGTGATGCGGGCTTCGTTTGGATGACGGGCGAGGACCAGAGCACGGGCCTGTGGAGAGTCTTCGCTCTCAAGATATCGTTCCGCCGCTATCGAGAGACGTTTATCTGCTGACTTCAGATCTTCGGCGGCCATTGCGATCGGTAAGACCGCCCTGATCATCCGGGCACAGGCATACATTGCGGTTTTAGCGGGCGTGCTGTCGCTGTCAAGAACGGCGGCATATGCCGGTTCTTCGTCGAGAATGCAGGCCGCAATGCCTTTTCCGGACGGTGCCCCATTACCCGCGTCGATGACCTCGGCGGTCTGGGTCTCTCGCAGAGATTTTCGCTGACTCAGCAGCCTAACGATGGTGTCCACATTGGCGATATCATTTTTCACGTCTCGCAGCATCAAGGCGTTGATCACGCTGTTTTGCCAACGCAGGGCCATCTTGCGAAAGGCCGCCGACAGGCGAGGATTAGTTTTGTCGAGACCTTCGATACGGTTGACGAGAGCACCGGCGAGTTCGTTCGAGATCTCGCTCGATGCGACAAGCTGTATTGCAAGCTGTGCTTTAATTTCGGCGGCGGTGAATGGACGGTTTCGCCGCGGTGCAGCATTGTAATTGTAGTTGGCCGGTTCTGTGTTTGTGACAGCAAAGGTGTTGGCAGCCCCCGGATTTTCCTCGGTGTCCATTTCTTCGCGGACGCCTTTTGCGGCAGACTCAAGGGCGTCCATTTGTTCCGAGATCGTAAAACCTCCGCATGCCAGGATCGCACCGATCACCTGCGTTTTTTCGTAATCCTCACCCTCGGGCAGAATTCGGCGAAGTGCGGGGACAGCCCGGCCGTCCTTTTGCTTGGCAAGCGCACGAACGGCTGCACCGCGCAAGGCCGGGGCGACGTATTCGTCCAAAATATTGAACGATAACGTATTTGTCGCGGAATTCGCTGGCCTAACATTGCTCATTGGCCTTGCGGCATTTGCCGCTGTATTTGCAGCTAGATTGGGTCGATGCACATTCTCATTGAGCATTTGAATAAGCCCCGGAACCGCTTCGGGCATTTCGATCTCGGCGAGTTTGTATAGAAGTTGCTCGCGTACGTTACCGCTATCAACTGCCCATTTTGGATCTTCGAGCCAAGGTAGAAGCGCGCGGACGATCTCGATATTTCCTGTGTCGATTCGAAGCGTTAGATTTCGGATAGCGGCACCGCGGACGACAGGGTTGCTGCTTTTCAGCAGCTCGATCATCTTTTCGATGTATTTTTCGTCGGGAGACATAAGCGGGAGCGTCGTCAAACCGGTGAAACGCTGCATGCCGACGAGCGTCGGGTCCTCGAGCAAGCCGTAGTACCAGTCATCGCGACCGGTCCATTCCTTCTCGCTGGACAGAGCATCCATCGCGATGTCACGCATGCCGTCAGGATTATTTTTGTCCTCGACGATCGCTTTTAGCTCGTCGCGATAACGTTCGATGTCGCCGAGCGAATCTGTCTCAAGTGCGTGCTTGTAAAGCGCCCATTTCGCGAGAGCCTGGGAAACGCGTGAACTGCTGTCAGCAAGCAACCGATCGATCAGCGGCTTTGCCTTATCAAAGTCGTATTTCGCAAGCGCCAGCAGCTCTTCCTGATTGGTAACATAGTTATCCGCATCGCTGACTTGCTGAGCCCCACGGAGCAGGTCGCTGGTGAAAAACGCGCTGTTGTAAGTTAGCCAACTCTTTATAACGGACCGCTGGTCCTTATCAAACACTCCGGTCGTTCCTTCACTGTCGTAAATGTCTTTTACGAAGTCCGCGCCGTCCTTTTCCTTGATGAAAAGATTAAGAAATTCGAGCAGCTTTTTATGGTCGCGTTCGATCTCTTTCTTGATCCGTCCGAGTGAACGGTCTGAAGGTTCGGGCATGTAGCGAAGCTTTTGGTAAGTTTCACTCTGATTACGCCAATAATCGAGAAGGTCTTCGGTCGAGGCGTTGTCCGCAGGCGGCTTGCTTTTGTTGTAGAACTCGGTACCGCGTTCGCGCGAAGGCGGTACTAATGGATTTGCCGGCGGAGGAGCCGGGAGGAGCAAAAGCTTGGCCACCATATCCTCTTTCGCGGCTGACGTATGCAGCAAAAACGCGGACAAGGTCGTAAGCAATACAACGCAAAACGCAGCGGCACGAAGCACATTCGTCATGTATAAAAACTCCTGATAATCGAGGCGGTCACGACGATTATAAGCCTTTCGTATCCCAAATCAAGATAAAAGTTGCTTGGATTCTGAAAAGAGAATTTTGATCGAATTCGTTACTCATTTCCGTACTTAGCGAGTCCTATTGATGGGCCCTTGATATTGACAATCCGAATGAGAAAAGCAATAATCTGCCACTTGATCTTTAACAATCTGTAGCTTTGAGGTGCCGACTTTTCAAGATTCGGCCTAACGAATGGCCGACCGGCCGAGATCCCGGTTGCCGAGGCATGGGCAAAGTTCGAAGCCGAGCGGCCGCGGCTCATTGATCGCAACAAATCGATGATTCTGTCCCTGGAAGCGAAGTCGGCAAGCGCAGCAAAAT
>CAZVDM010000080.1:0-15004 GCA_964625555.1 uncultured Chloracidobacterium sp. | reverse complement strand
CGAGTTAACGATACGGTTGCGAACCTGAGGTGATTCGAGTGTCAGGCCTTTCGCGACTTCGGCTTCGTTCAATTCGTTCGGTGCGATGTCGAGCAGCACTGTCGGGATCCCTGCGTTCGAAAGATGTGCGGCAATGCCCGCTCCCATTGTTCCCGCACCCAAAACTGCGGCTTTTGCGATGTTCATAACTGGTTTCCACGTCCTATTATTAAAGCAATTTGAATAGCGGAGATTATAACTGAATGAACGTTCATTCAGCAAGTACATTTTTGCATTTCGCGGAATTATTTTTCTGGTTAGAACCTGTCTATGACCGTCACGCCGGTCGTGTTGAAGCGATCCATGTTTATCAGTTCACTCGTCGACTGTTCCAGCGAAACCATATTTCCGAGCAGTTCCTGCGGCCGCAACTTTCCGTCTCTGATCATCTCCAGCATTTCGCCGTAGCGATGGGCCTGCATTCCGTGGCTGCCGATCAATTCGAGTTCACGGCCGATGACTTTGTCGATGGGAATTGGTGTGAGGTGTTTTCCGGATTCCATGATGCCGACCTGAATGTGTTTACCGCGTTTTCTTAATGATGAGATCGACGTTACGAGAACGTCGGGATGGCCAAGTGCGTCGAGCGAGATGTGTGCTCCACCGTGCGTCGTATCGAGAATTGCGTCGATCGGATCCGCCTGATTTGAGTTAATAACGACGGCAGCTCCGATCGATTTTGCGAATTCCAGCTTTTCGTCATTAATATCGACCGCGATCACTCTTGCTCCAAATGCCGCTGCGATCATTACTGCCGACAACCCGACGCCGCCGCAGCCGTGGACCGCGACCCATTGTCCGGCCTCGACCTTTCCCTGTTCGACAACCGCTCGGAACGACGTCGCAAACCTGCAGCCGAGCGATGAAGCTGTCACGAAATCGATCTCATCGGGAAGTCGAACCAAATTTGTATCGGCAAATTCGATCGCGACGAATTCAGCAAAACCGCCCCAAGCTGTAAAGCCGGGCTGGAATTGTCGGTCGCAGATCTGTTGGTTGCCGGAACGACATTGATCGCAATCGCGGCAGCCGCAGACAAACGGCACCGTAACGCGTTCACCGACTTTCCATAATTCAACTTCTGTACCAACTGCCGCGATCTCGCCCGAAATCTCATGACCGGGAACATGAGGCAGTTTAATATCGGGGTCGTTGCCCATCCAGCCGTGCCAGTCGCTGCGGCAGATGCCGCACGCTTTGACGGCAAGCACGACGCCGCCCGGCGAATGTGACGGATCGGTGACGCGCTCGATCGTTAATGGCTCTTGAAATTGCTCGTAAATTGCCGCTTTCATTAACTGATGTCACGCTAAAGAGAAAAAATCTGTTGAAGTACATTCTACTTGGATTCACGCCAAATTTCCTTGACATGTTTGCGAAATAATCCGATACTTCTGAAGTCAATAATCACAAATTGCGAAAGAGTTTTGTCGTCGAGCCGAGCCCAAGGTCGCGGCCGTGAGCCCAATCACTCTTTACCAGGAAAACGGAGATAAATTATGTTAAAGAGACTGTGTTTTGTACTGTCCATTCTCGTTCTCACTTCGTCAGCGATGCTCGCACAAGGCACGACGGCGGGTGGAACTAAGGCCCCTTCGGCAACTCCGACAACGACGGAAAAGCCCAAAAAGCCAGTTTTTCGTTCGACAAAGGACCAGGTCAAAGAAGCCCAGGCAATGCTTAGATCATCTAAGGTGTTCAGCGGCGAGGTTACCGGCGTTTCGAGTCCGGAATGGAAGACCGCAGTAAAGAGCTATCAAGGTGATAATGGACTTGCGAAAACAGGTTCGCTCAATCGCGCGACGCTCGAAAAAATGGGCATTAAATTGACCGACAAACAAAAAGATATACCCGTAAATCCTGATCACATCGCATCAGATACGGCAGACAAGAAACCCGCCAAAACAGCTGAGAAGACAAATAACGAAAAGACGGAAGCCAAGACAACCGACGGCCCAAAGCGTCCGGCTCCGTTTCGTTCTACCGTTGATCAGATAAATGCCGCACAAAAGATACTTCGCGATGGCAAGATGTTGAGCGGCGGCGAGGATGGAAAACTCGATGACCTCACCCGTGAGGGCCTCGGCAAATACCAAGAGGCCAATGGGCTAAAGGTCTCAAAGACGCTGAACGCCACAACTCTCGAAAAGATGGGGATCGCTTTGACCGACAAGCAAAAGGAGCAGGTAGCGGCTCAGGCAGCTTACGACGCAGCCAAAAATACGAAGAATTGATCGAAGTGTAAGCGAAGACCGTGGCCGGTACGTTTCATACGTACCGGCCGTTTTGTTTTGCACGTCGTTTCACTGTATATTTATCGCAAATTAGTCGATGCAGGACACAAACATTTACACCTATCTGACGCCGATCGCACTGTTTTTTGTGCTGGTCGAGGTTGCTCTTGTCCTGATCTACAAACGCGACTATATGTCGTTTCCTGAGGCGATCGCTAATTTCGGTACGGCTCTCGGCAATCAGACGGTTAATGTGCTCGTCGCGGCGGGCGTTTACGTTGTTTACGGTTATCTCTGGGAAAATTATCGCGTTTGGACGATCGAACTAAATTGGTGGTCTTTCATTCTGCTTCTGCTCGGAGTTGATTTTATCTTCTATTGGGTGCATCGCTGGGGGCACGCGATCAATATAATGTGGGCGGCGCATTCGCCGCATCATAGCGCGGAAGAGATGAACTTTATGGTCGCCCTGCGGGCGAGCGTGACTCAGCGGTTCTGCTCGTTCCTATTTTTCTGGCCGCTCGCTCTGATCGGTTTTCAGCCGCTGCATATTTATATGATGGCGGGAATTCATCTGTTCATCGCGTTTCTGCATCATACCGAATTCATCGGTAAGCTCGGCTGGTTTGAAAAATATTTCACGACACCGTCGCATCATCGCGTACATCACGGGGTGAATTTTCCATACCTGGACAAGAATTTCGGTGAATTTCTCATCATTTGGGACAAGATGTTCGGGTCGTTTGCCGAGGAGCGGGAAAAGGTCGTTTACGGCATCTACGACCATCCAAAGAGCTGGAATCCGATAAAGATCAACTTTCATTTCTTTATCGTGCTCTGGCGTTACGCCGCCGCGGCGCCATATTGGTGGGACAAGTTCCGTGTGTGGTTCATGCCCGCCGGCTGGCGGCCGCGCGGACTCCCCGAAAAGGAAATGGTCGAAATAACGACTGACAATCAGGTGAAATTCCGGTCAACGATGTTTGAACGTTCGCACCTTTACTTGATCGTCCAGCTCGCGGTCGGCGTCTTTCTGATGCTCGGCGTGATCTCGAATCTATTGGTGTGGAACACGACTCAGCGTTGGCTCGGTGCCGCTTTGCTCTGGTGGCACGTCGTCAATTGGAGCGGCATTCTCGAAGCCAAAAACTGGCTCTGGGCTTCGGAAAACTTGCGGATAATAACAACGCTCTACGCGATCATCGCCTTTAATCAACTTTATCAGCCGTCGCCGATGCTGTTTGCTGTTGCCGCCGTTTCGCTATTCTCGTTCGTATGGACGAACATGTACTTCCGGCCTTCGAGCCCGAAGCTCGCGGTCGCTTAGGCAGAAACACGACCGGTAGGGAGTGTGTCGTCACAGTAAGTTCAACACTATGAAGATCATATTCGCCGTTATAATTCTAACTATCGCATTCACAGCAGTTTCGGCCCAAACCGACAAGTCTTCGCTCGCCATTCGCAAGGTGATGGACGATCAGGCGGCGGCGTGGAATCGCGGCGATATTGATGCATTTATGGCGATCGGTTATTGGCGCTCCGAAAGACTCACGTTTATCTCGGGCGACAAAGTAACACGCGGATGGCAGCAGACGCTGGACAACTACAAAAAGAGCTACGATTCGCGGGCAAAAATGGGAACGCTGACATTTTCGGATCTAGAAATAACTCTGCTTTCCAAGGACGCTGCTGTGGTCCTCGGCAACTGGTCGCTGAAACGAGAAAAGGACGAACCGCACGGCAAATTCACACTCACGTTCCGCAAATTAAAAGAGGGTTGGCGGATAATTATGGATCACACAAGTTAGTTCTCGCGCCAAATTTCGGAACTTACGATCAAACTCGCCGTAAATATTACCGTTATGAAAGCTATCATTCTCGGTACTATTCTGCTCCTTTCCGCCGCCTCGGTTGCGATCGCTCAGGCTCCGACGCTCTTGACTGACAAGGACTATGTCCGCATCGATGCCAATTCCAAGGCCGGTTTTGGTTACCCGTATTATCTTTATGTTCCGCCCGAGGTTAAGAACGATCCAAATAAAAAAGCGGTCCAGACGATCCTGGTCTTGCCGAATAACACAGGTAAGCTAGACGACGACTTCGCTATCCACGAAGCCGACGTCAAAAGAAGGATGGCCGGAGCCGGTGCGATCGCTTCGGCGCTGAAGATCGCGGTGCTGATGCCGGTATTTCCACGTCCTAAATCCGATTGGCAGATCTATACACATGCACTCGACCGTGATTCGATGGTCACTGACAAACGCGAATTTCGACGGCTCGACCTGCAGCTTGTCGCGATGATCGACGACGCCCGTACTAGGCTAAAAAAGGACGGACTGAACTTCGACAAACGTATCTTGATCAATGGTTTTTCGGCCTCGGGCATGTTCGCCAACCGATTCACGTTCCTGCATCCAAATCGCGTCAAGGCCGCTGCTATCGGCTCGCCCGGCGGCTGGCCTATCGCTCCGGTCGAGAAGTTTAAGGACAAAGTCCTGCGTTATCCGATCGGAGTCGCCGATCTTGGGACCGTCTCGGGCAAAAAACTTGATCTCAAAACCTTGCGGAAAGTGGCGTTGTTCATTTTCCTCGGTGACAAGGATACTAACGACTCAGTCCCATTCGGCGACTCGTATGACGATGTTGACCGAGAACTCATTAATCCCCTACTAGGTACGACGCCGGTCTCGCGTTGGAACATCTCCGAACAGCTTTACAAAGACGCCGGGCTCAACGCGGTGTTCAAACTCTATCCGGACGTCCCGCATACGGTCTCGCCGCTGATGCGTGACGACATCAGGGCGTTTCTATCGAAACACAAATAGCCGGTCAGTGAGATCGGCTAAGGACCATCGGATAAACATGCGTGTCCCGCCAAAAAAAAGGGCTTCGCATATTGCGAAGCCCTTAAATTGAGCGATCGAGAATTGACGCTATCTTACATATGCATTCGGGACAGGAAGGTCGCCTGCGATACCAAATGCCTGGATGAGCGTTCCGGCGGTCGAGCGTTGGACAAACCATGTTGACACAGACGGACGGAACACGGCAGCGTCAAATTTGCCGTCGCCATCGTAATCGCCCGGTGTCGGGACATCGGTCGCGGTGCCAAACGGGAACGCAAAGAACGAGAAATCCTCGCTTCTCAAAACATTCCAAGTGCCGTTCGACGGCCGGAAAAATGCCGCGTCGGCCTTGCCGTCACCCGTGAAATCGCCCTGTACGGCCTTGTCGGTCGACGTGCCGAATGTAAGGGCAAATACCGATGCGTTCGAACTGCGGCGGACCCACCATTGACCGAGTGAAGGCCGATAGATCGCTATATCGGACAGCCCATCGCCATCATAATCGGCGTTGACCGGCACATCTCCTGCAGCGCCAAAACCGAGTATTATCGTGCCGCCAGCCGAACCGTTGATGAACCATGTGTTGTTCGACGGACGGAAGACGGTCGCGTCGGCCCTGCCGTCACCGTCAAAATCGCCCGGAGACGGGACATCGCCCGCTGTGCCGAACGGGAAAGCAAAGAACGAGAAATCTTCGCTGCGGAGTACGAACCAATTGCCGTTCGACGGACGGAATACCGCGACGTCGGTCTTGCCGTCGCCGGTAAAATCGGCCGGCGTCAACAGATCAGTACCGCTGCCGAACGCCACGGCTCCGTTGCTGCCGTTCGACGAACGCAAATACCACCATTCGCCCGGGCCCGGTCGGAAGATCGAGAGATCGGTCTTCGAATCGCCGTCAAAATCGAAGGGCGAACGAATTGTCGAGGCAGCCAGGCTGATCTCGTACATTCCCTTGCCGTGCGTCGCTATTCGAAGTAGCCGGTTGTTGTTTTGTATCGCCATATCGAAAACGGCGACGCGGGGCAGCCCCGTACCAAACGGCACCCACGAGGCTCCGCCGTTGGTCGACTGGAAAACGCCGATGTCGGAACCGGCATAAATGTTTTGAGTATTGGACGGATCGATCGCAAAACCGTTTACCGGGACGTCAGGAATTCCTGTGCCGGACGCCGTCCAAGTAGGTGTTCCGCTCAGCAGGTTCGTCGTTTTCCAAACGTGATTTGCGCCGGGGATCCCATACCCTGTCAGCGTTATATACGCGACGTTGGCATTGGTCGGATCAATTACAGCTCGTGATACGTACCGCGCCGAGATGCCGCCGGTCACGTCCGTAAGGGTCGCGGAGCCGTTGGTCGTCAGAAATACCTGGCCGTTGGTCAGCCCTACCAGGCGAACGTTATCATCGGAAGGTGCAATGCCGATCGCGCTAATGCGGGCACCAAATACTTGACTGACAGTGCCGTGGTTATCGCCGCGGTCGACCGAGCGATACAGCTTTGTCGTGCCGATGTAGGTCGTGTTCGGATTGCCGGGCCCGCGGCTGATCGGAGCGTAGAAGAGGACAGAATCCGCACAGTTGATGCCGGTTTGGGTCCCTCCCGTCCCGGTGCAGCCCCGGAACGTTCCGGTCTGAGTCGTCCCGCCGGCATTAAATGATGAGATGCGCTGGTATCCGATCTGAGTATTCGTTTGATTAAAGAAAGTGTGATAACCGGTAACGGTGACCGTATCGACCGCGTTTTGATCGATCAGGCTCTGTCCGCCGTCACCGCCGGTAGCTCGAACCCACGTGCCGTTGGGCTTGAGCCATTCAGTGCCGTTGTCCTGCGTTCCACCGATGGTGAAGTTGCGATCGGTCGGGTGCAGGGCAATGCTCTGAAATTGTGTGGCGAACAATGTCGTATTGTTCTGGCTCACCCAATTGGCACCGGAGTCGACTGATTTCCATACGCCGCCGTCGGAACCGAAATAGATCACCGAAGGATTTGACGGTGCCACAGCTATTGCCTGCGTATCTACATGAAGCCCAACGGTGCTTGCCGGAAAAGTCGCTCCGCCGTCATTAGAACGGCCAAAAGCAAGTGTTGGCGAGCCGCCGAGAAATACGTTGTTCGGATTCGTCGGGTCCGCCTCGATGGCTATGTCGTAAAAACACTGACCGCTGCAAAAATTGTTATCGACATTTGTTGGGAATGTGGCCCCGCCATCTACAGACTTGAAAACGGTTCCGCTTCCCATTCCGCTTGCGACCCAAACGGTCGTCACTCCGCCGGTCTTGTTGACCGCCAACTCGGCACGTCCAAGCTCGGCTCCGTCACTGGTTGTCAATGTGCGTGTAAAATTGGGCACCGCGGCTAGTGCATCGGGGGCAACGTAGATACCACCGTCTCCACCACTGCCAACCACAGCTGCGATCAGACGGTTCGCGTTACCCGGCTCGATCGCCATATCGATAACAGAGCGATTGCCCAAAAGGTTCTGAATATTGATCTTTTCGAACGTCGGCACCGAAGCCAGTGCGTTCGTACATCGATAAATGCCAAGGCCCGGAAGAGGCTGTCCTGTACAGCCGCCATTTCCGCAGGTTCCGGTCGTCGTAGACGCAAACAGTATATTCGCATCCGTCGGATGCACGATGATCTCGCTGATCGCCCGGCCGGTGAAGACGTCGCCGCCGACCGATCCCGCGTTCAGTGGACCGGATATCACAGGCGATGTGGTCGCATTCGTAATGCGGTATATACCGACTCCAAAGAAACCATCCGCCGAAAACGACGACTCGCCTGTTCCAACAAAAATGGTCGTCGGGTTTGAAGGCGATATTGCAATAGCTCCAATTGCCAGCGATAGTGCATTGTCGAGTAACGGTACCCACGTCGATCCGCCGTTTGTTGAGCGGTAAAGTCCGCCTTGAGCCGCCCCTGCATACACAATATTTGGATCGGTCGGATCAACGGCGATCGCGGAGATTCGTCCGGACACGGGGTCGGTTCGTGATGTCGTTTGCCCGTTCGGGATCGGGGCCGGGCCGAGAGCCAGCCACGCAGCTTGCGGCCGGCCGCCGCTTCCGCGCATGAGACTTTCGCTTCGTTCCATATCACGGATCGCCCTGCTCCGCGAACCTTGCTCCATAGTGTCCAGGCCTCGCAGCAATGCGATATGTTCGCTCCGAAGCTGCATATAGAGAGCCTTATCCATTTCGCCCTCTTCGCCCGCCTCGTACATGTCAGGATCGTCAAAGATCCGTTGGATCATGCCGCTGGCGGCAATAAACCATGTCGAGCCTGCGAGTGCCAATACAATTAGAAATAGCCAAAAGATCTTGATTTTGTTCACGGGTGCCCTCCGGTGGCGGTTTGTTGTAAGTAAAGGATGTGCAACATAAGTTTTAGCACAATGTAAGATATTTGTTAATGTTTGATCACTAACATGAGCAGTTTTGCTGACAGCGATCTAGTAATCGTTGAACTTATGATCACTGTGATCTTCTGTCGGTGGAACTAATAACATCAAATTATAATGACCTTGCCTGAGGAATTGGATTCTCTGGCCGCGTCCAGGACTCGCTGCACTCTCAGGCCATCGTCAAAGGTTGCGGCGTGTTCGATCTTGGTAGTTCCGGTTCGAATTGCGTCAACTATATGCGGGGCAAAGTCCATGAATCCGCGTGCAAATCCTGTGTCAGCTACGCCCGGAATATTTGCAGCGAGCGGCACATCGATCTGTTTCCAGTCGTCATCACCTGCCTTTGCAAGATATACATCGCCGATGTGGTCGATCCGAATTGCTCCGTCAGAGCCGTAAAACTCTAGCCGGTTCTTGTATTTTGGATATTCGGTCATCGAAACCGACACGAGACCCGTCGCGTCATTTGTCAGTTCGCTGTCGTGAAAACGGAGAAGCATATTTGATTCGTCATCGCTGGTCACGGCCCGCATTTCGCCGTCGTTGCCGGGTCGTTGTTTTATGTGCGTTTGCAACTGGCAGAACACACTGGCGACATCGGTGTCGAGAAACCAATTGAACGAATCAATGATATGCGAGACGATCGCTCCTAATGCTCCGCCTCCGACCGATGAGTCCGACCACCAGTTCCAGCGAATGTTCGGGTCGCCTCTGTGCGGAGCCTGAAAAATAAACTTTGTGTGCCGAATCTTGCCGATCACTCCGTCGCGAAGCATTTTGTAGGCGGCCTGCCGTCCGGGCTGGAATCGCAATTCGTGGTCGATCAACGTCAGCAGAGGTTTATCTTTTGCTGCCGCGACCATATCCAGCACCTCCGCGACATTCATCGCCATCGGCTTTTCGCATAGGATGTGTTTACCAAGTTCTATCGCGGCAAGCGTCATCTCGCGATGGAGATTCGGCGGAGTTGTAATGCAAACGAGATCGACATCATCGCGCGCGATGGTCTCACGCCAGTCGGCCGTATAATGTGCCGCTACGCATTCTTCCGCGGTTGATCTCGCATTTTCGACACTTCCGCTCGCGACCGAAGCGATAACCGTATTCTCACACGCGAGAAATGCCGGGATCTGTACACGACGCGCAAATCCTGTTCCGATGATTCCAATCCCGACCTTTTTGCTCATAACTAAATTAAATACGAAAGAAGAAATAAAAACAAAAAAGCGTGAGGGAGTTCCTCACGCTCAGTATTCACAATGTTATGCCAAATTCAGTCGATCCCAAGTTCCAGACTGCCCGCAGACCGTTTACGCCGGCCGGCACCGTTTCGGAGGAAATGATCGTAGGCTGCGTTGCTTTCGCTCTCGAGCCGAACGATATGGGCACCAACGAGAAATTTTTCCATCGACAGGTGTACGCCGACCTTTTCATAACGCCGTCCGACCACTTGCATCGTTACTTTACCTGACGGCAGATCGATCTCGACATTCAGCTTGCGCTCCTGGCCGACCAAATATCTTTCTTTATCGCGGATCGATGAAACAAGGAATGCGATGCCGGTGCGGCTCAGATCGACCGTCTCGCCCGGTATCGCCATATTCTTGGCGATCTCTTGGTTGTGCGGCGAATTGATCTCGGGCTCGAACCAAACACGCATCGGAGCAGCAAATTTTCGCCGTGACGAGACGAGGCGCTCGGAAAGTGATCGGTTAAATCTGGAGATCAGGCTGCGTATCATCGATTGTTTAAGGATTACCGATAAAAGAACTATATCTATATCGCCTTTCTAACAATAATTCAACATGTTTTTGCAAAAACGTTACATATTGTTCATTTTTTCATAGGCTGTCCGCCGTTATCTTTGCTGGTGACCCGGGAAATTCCTTTCGAGTCGAGCTCGAGCAGAAAGGATCTTTTTCCGCTTTTGCCGTATATAGCAGGTGTCGCGGTGGCGAAATAGCGGCGCTTATCGCTGGTCAGTTGGACGGCATAATTGTAACCGGTGGACGTACTTGTTAAGACGTCATCGGGCAGCAAGCCTTCCGTAATAAGCACCTGAAACTCTGCGCACGATCCGTGTTGGAGGGAATAGGCGAGCTCTGCCTTTGAAATGCGTTCAAGCATCGCCTTGGCTTCGTCCTCGTGCGTTTCAATACGTAGGTTGTAAAAATAATCTTTGCCCTCGGCCTTGATCCGTTTTTCGGCATCGCCCTCGACAGTGAGGATGACCCAAACACCGTTCTCGCTGCGGAGCTTGATCGACTGCGCCTCGGTCTTGCCGGTTTCCTTGTTCGGGAAATTTGCCGTCACGGTCGCCACATCGCCGGAGATGATCTCGCCATTGATCTCAAGCTCCGCGGGCACATCACCGGCGATCGCTTCGAAGTCGAGCGAAAAATCTTTGAGTTCGGCGTCGGTAAGGCTCTCGATCGCGGGGCGAAGATTGGTCAGAAAAAGGGCCTCGCGGAATTTCTTTTCACGCAGCTTTGCGTAAAACAACCGCACCGTATCGGCCGGGCCGTCTTTGTCTATCGGTATCGTCGCACCTTTTGGCTCTGGTGGAACTGCGTTCGTATTTACAACAGTATCTGTGGTCTTTGCGTTCGCCTTCGGTTCAGCGACCGAACAGGAAAACGCAAATGCTAGCGTAATGGCCGACAACGCAAGAGGTATCAAGGCGTTTGGTAAGAACTTAGAAATAGCTCGTCTTAACATTTCTCAGATTTTAGATCGCTTTCTTGAGGAGCTGCACAAAAGAAATATGCGCGGCACGAACAATTACATTATACGTACCGCGCACAAAAAGGTAAAACAAAATTTTTCCGGCTATTCCGCCTTCTTCTTTCCGGCCAACCATATCTCGCGGCCGACCACATAGAGGACGACAGCAAGGACCAGGAACGGAAGAAATCCGAGCAGATCGGAGCTAAAGAACGGATTGCTTTCTTTCGACCAGTGTTCAGCCGCATCCTGAATGCCCTTGAGCGTTGGTTGGACTGCAAATAGAGCGATCAGGATTCCGGCAATAGCACCACCGGCAATATAGCCGGACGCAAGCAAAACCCCGTTTGATTTATCGGTCTCGGCAGCGATCTCGTCTTCATTCAGGTTTTTGGCCGCAAGTTTTCGTTTCAAATAGATATCAACAAGATAACGAACGATGCCGCCGATAAATATCGGCGTCGAGGTCGATAAAGGCAGATAAATACCGACGGCAAATGCCAACGAAGGCACTCCCGCCAGTTCGAGAACAATGGCGATCATCGCACCAAGGATCACAAGGCCCCACGGCAGGTTCTGTCCGAGGACGCCCTTGATGATATAGCTCATCAGCGTTGCCTTTGGCGCGTCGTAACGCGTCAGGTCATTTCCGTCATCATCTTTCTTCAGAATGCCGTTTATGCCGGGATCGACGAAATAAACGGGCTTACCGCCGGCGTCGACCAGGTATTTACCGACCTGCCCGTCTTTCGGCTCGGTGTTTTGCCAGACGCGATATATGTTCGTATCGGTCTCTTGGTATTTGCCGTTAGTGATCTTTTCCTGTTGGAACGTGCCGCCTTGTTTGAAAAGCCTATCTTCAGAGATCGTTACAGCGGAAACTGGATTTGCCGCATCGATCTTCTGAAAATACGTTTCGTTGTTATTCAGCATTATCAACAGCGAACCGAGCACGAGAGCCGAGGCCGTCGCTCCCACCAGGATCGCGATCTGCTGGTTACGCGGAGTGCCGCCTACCCAAAATCCCGTTTTCAGGTCTTGCGAAGTGGTGCCTCCGTTTGACGCCGCGATACATACGATACCGCCGATCGAAAGTGCGGTTACAAAGTACGGATCGGCCGTAGTCCAACCAAGAGCAAGAAACACGAGACAGGTAATTAGCAGCGTCGCGACCGTCATACCCGAGATCGGATTTGACGAGGAACCAACCTCGCCTGTCAGCCGTGATGAAACTGTCACAAACAAGAACCCGAGAATAATAATAAGCACGGCCCCGAAAAACGAGACCAACGGATCGGAAAAAACACTCAGTCCGAGCTGCGGAGCCAGCATTATCGACGCGATAAGAACTATTACTCCGACTACGACCCATTTCATCGACAGGTCCTGATCGGTGCGGGGCAGGTTCGCATTAGATTCGGTTGAACCGCCTCGTAGATCAGCAAGGCCGCCTTTCAGCCCATGCCAGATGGTCGGCAGACTTCGGAAAAGTGAGATGATGCCCGCCATTGCGACCGCACCTGCGCCAATGTACAGCACATAAGCACTGCGAACGCCGGACGGCGACATTTCGGCGATCGTCTTGCTCAATTCCGGAGCGACCGGCGACGTCACGGCATCGCCAAAGAACTTGATCATCGGAATGATAACGAGGTACGAGAGGACGCCGCCGCCCATCATCAGGCCGGCGATCTTTGGCCCAATGATATAGCCGACGCCGAGCAGCGTCGGATCATTGTCCGAACCGACCGATCCGCCCTTGAACGCCTTATCAGAGAAACTGTAGCCCGGTGATTCTTTCCAGAAGAACAACACCTTCATCAGAGCGTTAAATACGAAACCGATCGCAAATCCGATCGAGATGATCTTTCCGCCCTGCAAAGCGGCATGGTCACTGCCCTCAATATGGCTTTCGATCGACGCATCTCGTGATTCCTTTGAAGCTCCGGCAATAAGTACTTGCGCACAAGCCGTGCCTTCTGGATATTTGAGTATTCCGTGCTGATCTTTTATCAATGCCCGGCGCAGAGGGATCATCATCAGGATACCGAGCAATCCGCCAAGCACCGCGACGAGCATCACCCGCGTAAAATCGAGATCAAACCCAAGTATCATGATCGCCGGCATCGTAACGCCGACGCCAAACGCGATCGATTCGCCGGCCGACCCTGCGGTCTGCATCACATTGGCCTCAAGGATCGTCGCGTCCCGCATGCCGATCTTAGAAAGCAGCCGAAACAACGTGATCGCAATGACCGCCACCGGTATCGACGCCGAGACCGTCAAACCTGTTTTCAAAACAAGGTAGAGCGACGACGCGCCGAAAATAATACCGAGCAGCGTACCGACGATCAGCGGCAAGGGCGTAAGTTCACGCAATTTGGTCGCGTCAGGGATATACGAGCGGAAATTCTCGAGAAAAGGATTCTTCATGCCTTTTAGGTCTCCTGGTTGTATGTCTGTCGCCATCACTGCCGGACGACGCTTTGATCGGGGAAAGGAATCTGAACTTGGCTTAATTTACATTGCATTGGCGGAAAAGGCAAAAACAAAAGCTCCCCTCCTTGTTTAGGAGGGGTGGCAGCCGCTTCGGCTGACGGGGTGGTAGTTCTTATAACTCTCACCTTCCTTAGTTCCTTTCCCACCAACCAAAGAAACTCTTTATCCTAACCAGCACATACTTATGCTCATCAAAAACAAGAAAGTTCTCAAACCGGATGACCTTAATACCATAGTAATTGAGGAATAGTTTACGCTCACTGTCATACAATTCGGCGTTGTCATTTCGATGAACCTGCCCGTCAAGTTCGACAGCTAATCTCTCTGCGGGACAGTAGAAATCAAGGATGTAATTTCCAAAACTGTGCTGACGCCGAAATTTGCGTCCGTCCAGTTTTGAGCCTTTTAGCGATCGCCAAAGCGTGGCCTCCGCAGGAGTTAAGTGGCTTCTTAGTTTGGTTCGAGAGGTCTGAAGATACGGGCGAGTGTTGGGCCGCTCGTTTCGTCGTGGCCGGGCTAGCGGATGGTCTGGTCTGGCTAAATTTTGGTCGTCGGGCATATATTACTCAGGTCAGGAGACTCGGGATTGAAGCTTTAAGAACTACCACCCCGCCCCGCAAAGCCGGGGCACCCCTCCTAAACAAGGAGGGGAGCGTTTTTGTCACAACCTGTAAATAATATCGAAAAATATAAAAATCGACTAGAATGAAAAAACCTATGAAACGATCAATTCTGCTCTCTGCGTCTCTGCGTCTCTGCGGTTTAGTATTTTTTGCAGCTCTCAGTCTGTCGGCTCAAACGACCCCGGCTCCAAAAGACGTGATCGGTTTCACGCCGGGCGATGACCGGAAGCTCGCGAGTTGGGCGCAGATCGTTGATTATTTTAAGAAGCTGGATGCGGCGAGCGACCGCGTGATGTTTCAGGAGATCGGCAAAACGACGATGGGCGCACCGTTTGTTTATGCGACGATCAGCTCGCCGGAGAATCTAAAGAACCTCGCAAAATACAAAGACATAAATGCCAAACTCGCCGATCCGCGATCAATAGGCGGAAACCCGACCGGTAGGGAGGGTGCCTCTTCGCGCGACGCAGCCGCTAAGAAGCTGATAGCCCAAGGCAAAACGATCGTCCTCATCACCTGCGGCGTCCATTCGACCGAGGTCGGCTCGACGCTGTCGAGTATGCTCATCGCCCACCAACTCGCGATGTCAACGCATCCGGATATCAAAAAGATCCTCGACAACACGATCATC
>CAZVDM010000079.1:14310-15610 GCA_964625555.1 uncultured Chloracidobacterium sp. | reverse complement strand
CCGGCTGCGTCAAGCCTTGTTCGGGACCGAAAACGTGAATGATTCCCTGCTCGATCCGGTCGAGATCGTAGAGCTTTACGCCGAACTCGCGGCAATTGTCACGCAGGGTTTTTACCTGTTGAGCCGCGATCGGATCATTGAATGGCAGATTGCGGTTGATGGTCGGGATGGCGTGGTCGATGGTTCCGAATGTCAGTTCGGGCCGACGCATCCTTCTTCGAGCGAGACGCAATCCTTCGAAAGCCTGCGGGCTCGTCACCTCGTGGATCAGGTGCAGATCGATATAGATCAGCGACGGCTTGCCGCTTTCTTCGTGGACTAGATGAGCGTCCCATATCTTGTCGTAGAGCGTTTTCATTCAACAATTTCTTCCTCGCCGATCTTTGCGTAAAACTCTGCGGCCTCTGCGAGGAACTTCCGGTTGCGGTCACTCAAATCAATTGTAACGCAGAGTTCGCCGCGGCGGACGCAGAGGCCGGAGAGAAGAGCAAAGCCGTCCTTAGACCGCGTGGTACGCGTATTTTACATTCGCGTACTCGATCGCGCGGCTGGCGACCAGCGTGCCCATATCTGCCGTCGAGACTATCATTCTACAACCTGTTTCGGCTATGTCGATCGTGCGATAGCCCTCGTCCAGAACGGATCTTATCGCGCTCTCGACCGCCGCGGCGGCAGGTTCATTCTTTGCAGTGTATCTCAGCAGCATCGCGACCGACGCTATTGCCCCCAATGGATTTGCTATGTTCTTTCCGGCGATCTCAGGCGCACTGCCGTGTACAGGCTCGTACAGATCGACCGCTCCGCCGATCGTTGCTGACGGCAGCATACCGAGCGAGCCGGTCAGAACAGCGGCCTCATCGGACAAGATGTCACCGAACAGATTTTCGGTCAAGATAACGTCAAACCGCGTCGGATCGGTAACCAGATGCATCGCGCATGCGTCAACAAACAGATGTTCGAGCTCGATGTCCGGATAGTCGGCGGCGATCCTTGTTACCGTTTCGCGCCAGAGACGCGAAGTTTCGAGGACGTTGGCCTTGTCGACCGAAGTGAGTTTTCGTCGTCGGCCTTGAGCTGAGCGAAACGCGACACGCGCGACGCGTTCGATCTCATCGACCGTGTACCGCATCGTGTTAAATGCCTCTTCGCCGTCGGCACTAAATCCGCGAGGCCCGCCAAAATACAGGCCGCCGAGCAGTTCGCGGACGATCAAAAGGTCAGTTCCCTCAAATATCTCCCGCCGCAGCGGCGACGAATCGATTAGCGCCGTAACAGCCGCCGCTGGTCGCAAGTTGGCAAA
>CAZVDM010000079.1:6268-14210 GCA_964625555.1 uncultured Chloracidobacterium sp. | reverse complement strand
CGGACCGGGACCAATGCCATCAGGTCCTGGTCATAAACATTTTTCTTGCGATCTGCAAGTGCGATGAAACGCGGATAGATCGAGGCGATATCGTCGTCGCAGAGATCATACCCCAGCTCTTCGTAACGCGAGATAAGAGCGTGTCGTCCCGAATGCTTGCCGAGTACGATGCTGTTTTTCGGCACACCGACGGATTCGGGCGTCATTATTTCGTAGCAAAGCGGATTGCTGAGAACGCCGTGCTGATGAATACCGGCCTCATGGGCGAATGCGTTCCGGCCGACGATCGCTTTATTCGGCTGCACGCCAAAGCTAACGATCGACGACAGCAATTGGCTCGCAGGATAAAGCTGCGTCGTGTCGATATTGTTGTAATACGGCAATTTATCGGCACGGACGGCCATTGTCATGATCAACTCTTCGAGCGATGCGTTACCCGCACGTTCGCCGACTCCGTTGATCGTACATTCGACCTGCGTCGCGCCAGCCTCGATAGCGGCGAGACTGTTCGCGACCGCCAGGCCAAGATCGTTGTGGCAATGAACGCTGATAGTAATATCTCGGTCGCCGACAACGCGCTCTTGGACCGTGCGAACGAGATTCGCAAATTCGCCGGGCAGCGTGTATCCAACGGTGTCGGGTACGTTGAGCACCGTCGCACCACATTCGACCGCGGTGGAGAAGACCTGACAAAGGAAATCGATATCGCTGCGAGTCGCATCTTCGGCCGAAAACTCGACATCATCGACGCATTCGCGTGCCGTTCGGACCGCGTTTGCGGTCATCTCGATGACTTCGTCTCGCGACTTTTTCAACTTGTATTGCAGGTGAATGTCCGACGTCGCGATAAATGTATGGATACGTGAGCGGTGTGCCGTTTTCAGAGCCTCGGCGGCTCGATAAATGTCAGACGGCACTGTCCGGCACAATGCGGCGATCTTCGTGTCGCGGCATTCGTCGGCGACCGCTGCGACCGAGCGAAAATCGCCTTCGGAGGCGAATGGAAAACCGGCTTCGATGACGTCGACGCCGAGACGCTCGAGCTGGCGAGCCATCGATATTTTTTCCTCGAGATACATCGAACATCCGGGCGACTGCTCGCCGTCACGCAGCGTTGTGTCAAAGATCGAGATCCTCTGTTTACTCATAGTGTTTTTTTATCAAACTGTCGTTTTAAGCCCACGGGAACCGAATATATGAAAATCTAATCAAATCGCACTAAATAAGTCAATATTATGTAACATATAGTTGCATAATATTTCATTATAGTATTATTATCTTTCTGAACTAGTACATTATTAGGGAAGCGCCATGACATTTGCCGTTTGATAATTTCGGCATAAAATCAAGATATGGACATCAATCAACTCGAGGTTTTGGTAACGGTCGCCAGTGAACGGAGTTTTTCGCGAGCCGCTGAGGTTCTCGAACGCACGCAGCCGGCTATCAGCCAATCTATCCGCCGGCTCGAAAAGGAGATCGGCGAGACGCTTTTTGACCGCTCGTCAAAGGACGGAACGTTGACTTTTGCAGGCGAGGTCCTGCTCGACCATGCCAAACAGATGCTCAACCTGCGGCACAATGCCGAGAATGCTCTTCGCGAGATGCGGTCGCTGCAGCAGGGCAAGGTCTCGATCAGCGCAAACGAGCATACGGTATTTTTTCTGCTGCCGGTGATCGAGGAATTTCACGCGAAGCATCCGTTGATCAAGATCGAGGTCCAACGCGGTGTCGCGAGCCGCATTCCAAAACAGATCACGGCCCGTGAGGTCGAACTCGGCGTGATATCTTTCTCGCCAAACGATGAAAGCCTGCACTCGGTTCCGGTGTGTTCGGATGAACTGGTCCTGGTCGTCTCGCCGCAGCACCGCCTCGCAAAGAGCGGCTCCGTATCGATCAAAGATCTGGGCAACGAGGCGTTCATTGCCCACAACGCTGTGTCGCCATATCGAAGAAAGGTGATCGAATCCTTCGAGAAGTATAGGACCGATCTCAATATCGTGGTCGAGTTGCCGTCGCTCGAGGCGATCAAACGACTCGTCGAACGCAGCGTCGGAGTTGCTCTCGTCCCGCGGCTCACCGCTCAGAGCGAGATCGCCGCCGGCACGCTCGTCGCATTGTCGGTAAGCGAGATGCGGCTGAATCGGAAATTGAATATTGTCTACCGTCGGAATTCATCGTTGTCGCATGCGGCCGAGGCGTTTTTGAAGATCGCCAAAGACTTTGGCCGTCAAACGCCTAATTAATTCGCTGGCCGTCGGACATTTGCCTGTGTTTTAGTTTGAATTTGGGTTAGAATGTTTCAAAAGTTGCGCGCTGCCGGCAGCTAATTTGCCGAAAATTACACATCTAAAACCGGTGGACAATAATGGCTGAAAATGAACTCGGTGAAGCTCTATCACCATCTGATCGTCGAGATTCGGATCGAAAAAAGCTGATAGTTGACGTACGTTATGAGGGCGGCGACGGTACCGGCATCGCGAATACACGTGATATCGGCGTCGGCGGATTGTATATGACAACTGCGGCAGCTCTCGATGTCGGTACGCCGATATTGATGGCGGTCAGCGTTCGCGGCCGCTCAATGAAGCTCAACGGCACGGTCGTATATACCGATCCGGGACACGGCGTCGGTGTACGTTTCAGCAACCTGCTCGACGAAGACCTCAATTTTTTGAAATACGAACTGGATATGGTGTAGGGGAAATAATTTATGTTCGATCAATTTACGCTTGGCATCGAGGAGGAATTTCAGATCGTCGACCCGGAGACCCGCGAACTTAAATCGCACGTTTCCGAGATCCTCGAAGAAGGCAAACTCCTGCTCGGCGAAAAAATTAAACCCGAGATGATCCAATCGATGATCGAGGTCGGCACCGGCGTATGTGCGAATATTCAAGAGGCCCGCGAAGACCTGACAAAATTACGCTGTATCATTTCCAGCCTTGCCCGTAAGAAGAACATGGCGATCGTCGCCGCCTCGACACATCCGTTCTCGAAATGGTCCGAGCAGGAGATATACGACGGCGACCGTTATAAATTGCTGGTCGACGAATTGCAAATGGTCGCCCGCAGCCTGCTGATCTTTGGATTGCATGTCCATGTCGGAATTCCCGATATCGAAAAGCGAATCCAGGTGATGAATGCGGCACGATATTTCCTGCCGCATGTATTGGCATTGACCACATCGTCGCCGTTCTGGTTGGGATTCAACACCGGACTCAAATCGTACCGCAGCGAGGTATTTAAAAAGTTTCCGCGAACCGAGATCCCTGACACTTTCGAATCGTATCAACAATTTCAGGCCTATGTTGACCTTTTGGTCAAGATGAATTGCATTCAAAACGGGTCCAAGATCTGGTGGGACGTGAGGCCGCATCACTTATTCCCGACGCTTGAATTTCGTATCTGCGACATCCCGACGCGGGTTGACGACACCATCGCCATCGCCGCTTTGTTCCAAGCGATCGTAGCGAAACTGATGGTTCTCAACGAAGGAAATATCGGTTTCCGCATCTATCACCGCCGTCTCATATTGGAAAACAAATGGCGTGCGATCCGCTACGGCCTGGACGGCAACCTGCTCGATCTAGGCAAACAAAAAGAGGTCCCGGCCAGGGACCTGATCCGGGAACTGCTCGATTTTGTCGATGACGTCGTCGACCCTCTCGATTCACGCAAAGAGATCGAACATATTCACACTATCCTCGAACGCGGCACGTCGGCCGACGAACAGCTTAAGGTCTACGAAGAGACCGGCGGCGACTTTAACGCGGTCGTTGATATGCTGATGAGGAACACGCTGGAAAATGTGCCTGACGATTGTTTTGCCTAATGTCTCCCAGTTCTAACAATTGATCGTTCTTCGTTTCGGTTCGACAGCCGTCTCCAACAGCCGCGCGCAAACGTTTAACGTCGTTAAAAATATATAGACAGTGTTGTTACCGGCGTGTTACCTTAATCAAAAGGGCTCCTCCCAATAAAGCCCGTTGACGGCAAGTGCAATGCTGATCTTGCACCAGTTGGAGAACTATGAAACGGAAACGCACAACCTCACAAAAAGGTGCATCCATAATGGAATTGATGATCGTTCTGGTCATCGCCGCCATCCTGGTGACGGCATCGGTGGCGTTGTTCGGCAGGACAACAGCCAACATTCAGCGTCAAAACGCAGCAAGGCAATTTAAGAATTATCTCGAACGTGCACGTTTTGATTCGATCAAACGCCGCGCGAGTCTGCCCGCGCAGATGGCATCGGTCCAGATAATAAATGCCACGAGATTTTCGGTAACGATCGACAGAAATCAAAACGGAGTGCTCGATCTGCCCGCCGAAACGGCATTGATCGACTTTGGCCTGGTCGGAACGACCAGCATTGCCTCCGCCGACATGGCATTTCCGATAACGATACGGTTTGACCAGCGGGGACAGATCGATGTCACGAACGGTGATGGCGTCAATATTACGCCGCTTTTCTATTTCTGCGATACGAGTTGTACGTCAACGACCGCTGCTGCGTCGACCTCAAGCTTGGTCTATATTTCGCCTACCGGTACTGTTGCGATGATGCGCGGCGGCCAGGCAGTACCGACTTTTGAGAACCCGGCGGTTACGACAATTGCGAGCAACTCATATGTAAATCCGCTGCTGGCCGTATGGGATCCGCGCAGTACGTCAGGCACACCGACTCCAACCCCTACCCCAACGCCAACAACGACGCCGACGCCGACTCCAACGCCGACACCTACTCCTGCACCTACCCCGACACCTACGCCGAATCCCAGTCCCACCCCGACGCCGACTCCGACGCCGACTCCAACGGTGCCGACATGTGCCTCCGGACAATACGTGTCGACACCTTGTGTCTGCGTATTGCCGATGTGGCAGCGGTCTAACGGCAAGTGCAGATAATACCAAAACGGTGACAAGTAAGATAAGAATGGAAACGACGCCAGCAAAAGATCCCGAAGATCTATTAGAACCGCACACGAGCCGAAAACGCGGCAGCAACAGCGGCGAAGAGGGTTTTTCGCTGATCGAGGTTTCGTGCGCAATGGTGATAATCCTGATCGCATTGCTTGGGGTCGCATTTTCGTTCACATACGCGATCAACTACAACGCCGGCAACCAATCAAGGACCGAGTGCCTAGCGGTGCTGCAGCAGGAAGTGGAGCAAATGCGAGCGGCAAAGTTCACGCCGAGTGTCACCGACCCCGGACTTACCGGCGGCGTCAAAAGTCCAAAGGCGATCGTCAGCTCGGCCGGAAAGCGATTTCTCATAAATATAACGGTCGACAATGACCCGAACACGGAAGGGATCCAGACTGACCTTGACGTACTGCTGCCGACGATCAAGGAAGTGACGATCTCGGCACGACTCGAGGCCCCAAGCCCGGGCTGGCAGGTCGCGGTGCCGTCTACAATTGTGCTCCGGCGGGTGAGGGCGAACTAGCAAATGAAACGGATATCCTCAAACAATGGCTTTTCGCTGATCGAACTGATGATCGCAATGACGATCATGCTGATTCTGCTCGGTATCGTGTCGGTGCTGTTGTCACGTTCATTGAGCGTTCGGCAGCGGGAAAGCCAGAGGACGGACGCGTTGACCTCAGCTCAGGCCGCTCTCAATGTCATTTCCCGCGAGATCGCGAATTCGGGATTTGGGATCCAATCAGGCACCAATTCGAGACAAGCCAGCAACGGCATAATCTCCGCCGATTCGAATACATCCCGGATCCATTTTCGTGCAAATATAAACAATTTTGGCCCGATGTCGGGCGTCGGAACGGTGCTTGCGACAGACAACGCCGGCGAGGACATCACATACTTTTACGATGACGCGACCGATTCGATCGTAAGGTTCGATCCGAATGATTCGCCCCAGACATCGGTGGTTGTCAACAAGATCAGTTCTATAACGTTCAGATATTTCGACTACGTCGGCACCAATTCAACGGGCGTCGAGGTAAGCACTCCGACTGAGAATACAGGTCGTGTGAGTATCAGAGTGTTGGTCCAACTAGAGCCGGTCCACGGTCAGCCGAATCCGCTCGATGTGCAGTTCACATCTGAGGTAACGCTGCGTAATTCGAGCTATATGCTCAATCAATATTGATCGGCCGACAAGAGTGTTATGAACGAAGTAACGACAAAACAATCGAGATCACGTGAAGGAGAAAAGGGTGCCGCTATGGTCATGGCTCTCTTGGTTTCGTTCCTGCTGTTGGCCGCAAGTGCCGGTCTGTTGCTCGAATCGGCACTTAATACGCAAAACGTCACCGATGCCACCGCCGAGCAGCAGGCATATAATGCCGCGGAGAGCGGTATTCAGTCAGCGGTGAATGTGCTCCGCGGAAACGTTGTGCCAAATCCGCTGCTTGACCTAACAAAGCCTGCAACCGACCCGGCAAACAAGATCTCTTTCGTCAAAGCTCTCAAGCTCTCGACGTCAAACACATTCGGCGATCCGGCTCCCGTTGCAAGACTCTCACGTTGGTTCAATTACCATGACACATGCAACGATCGAGTCGTGATGGGCAGCGTGATCTGCAATCGGGCGAATGGTTACGGCTTTTCAGTGGCACTGTCCGACCCCGATAATACAGGTTCGCGGCTTTCATTCTCCACGACAGGTCAGCTCTTCGATGCAGATGCGGGCGACCCGACGCAGAAAACGTATGGCTCGGGCCTGAACAAGGTGGTCGTTAAATATTATCCGAATGCCGCGGTCGATCTCGATGTAAGCGGTGCTCCGGCAATTACGAATTTCGGTAAATTTGTGCTCACGATTACCGGGACAGGAGCGTCGATACCTGCATTCAATCGGTTTGAGATCGTCATCCGAATGACCAAACCATATGTGGTAACGCGTGTAATCCGCGGATATATCGAGACCAATTCGACCGGACCGGCGAATCCGCCGAAAATAATCTTTGACGCCCAGACCTTTACCATGCAGGGCAGCACGATGACATTGGGATTTGGCTGGGGCCTGCCGGCCAACGTTGCGGTCATGGGGCCGCCGCAGAGGTACGGCTACGAGGCCACAATGAGTGCCGGTGATAACGTGATCACAGGTATCGTTGGCTCGCCCGAACCTACGCGCATACTGGTGCGATCCACGGGCTTCGGCCCGCGTGGTGCGGTAAAGCGGCTCGAAGCGATAGTACAAAAGGATTTCTTTAACGGATTGACCGCTCCAGCAACATTGACGCTGGTCGGCCCGCCGAGCACGGCATCGCCTGCGACGGTATTCAATTTCAATCCGGGTTCGTCAAACGTGACGGTATATTCAGGTGATGATGTCGTTTCGACCGACATAATACCGCCGATCGGAACCACTAATTCCACCAATCTCGATACCGTAGAAGCCTCGGTTGCCGGAGATCCGCCGCATCCATTCAACGGAACCGTGATCGGTTCGCCGTCAAACGTCGGCAATGAGATGCCTGATTGGCTCGGCAGTCCGTCAAGCCTCGATGCGGCAGTACGGTCACTGGCAACGGTTGCTCAGTCCTCCGGCAGATTTTTTCCAAGCGGTGTGAATCCGACGTCGTTCGGAAGCAACGTTACCGGCCTTGGCATCACGTTTTGCGACGGCAACTGTACGTTCACAGGAAACGGCGGAGGAATAATGGTCGTCACCGGCAAGCTGACCTTGCACGGAAACTTTAGCTTTAACGGGCTGATATTAGTGACGGGCCAGGCTGGCGTAGATCGATCCGGCGGCGGCAACGGCACGATCCAGGGAAATATCGTGATCGCTCCGTATGTCGGAAGCCGCATTCAAGATGGAATAAATCCGTCAACCTCAGCGACTTTCCTTTCGCCGCAATACGATCTGTCCGGTGGCGGCAATTCGACAGTGGTGTACAATTCCCAATCGGTTGCCGGAGGCCTCGTGGCCGTCAGCAATTTTGTACTCGGCGTCGTCGAGAAGTAA
>CAZVDM010000079.1:0-6168 GCA_964625555.1 uncultured Chloracidobacterium sp. | reverse complement strand
AGTTTCTTCATCATTTTCTCCTTTCCTACTTAAAATGAAATCTTATACAGCCGTCGGTCTGGCGATGGCCGCGATAACAACGCATACAGCGCTCAGAAAAACACTAATGCCTCATTATTCAACGAAATTCGAAATTCGCAAACGGGAAGGTACAAAAAAAGACAGGTGCACCGCCACGCAACGCACCTAAGTTGGCTCGGGCAAATACTGAATTACTGATCGAGGCGAAAAACGATAGTGACGCTAGCCTCGACATTTATCGACCCGGCTGAGAATGTCGCGAGGTTTGAGCTTGTCGGAACTCTGGCCGGCGAACCAACCGGTGAACCATCAATAGCAAAAACGTTAGAATTGGCGCCGAAGTTGGAGTTTGAATAATACTTGTCCGATACAGTGCCTTCATTGATCTTGATCGCCTTGCCAACCGTTTGTCCGATCGCGGCGGTCATGGCCTTTGCCTTGTCATGGGCCGCTTTCATTGCCATTTCGCGAGCTTTCACTCGAAGTTCGATCAACCTTGATGTTTCAAACTTAACGTCGTCGATCTCGGTCGGCGATGTCGCGAGAATATCGTTAAAGACCGCATCGAACGACTCAAGCTTTGTCAGCTTGAACGTTACCGAACGCGAGACCTCGTAGCCCTGGAATTCGCGCGTTCCCACCTCGTCGCCGTCCTCATCATAGATCGGCTTTTGGCGGTCGCGGATCGAGATATACTTCATCGAGACCGAAATGTTGTTCGTGCGAACGTCCTGCGGCGGTATCGAATACTTCTTTGCGATCTGCAGCATTTTTGTCACGCCATCTTCATTGGCCCTGCGCGCGGCCTGCAGATCTTTGTCGAGCTTTGTAAAATCGACCGAAATGGTCGCCGAATCAGGCTCGACCGCGATCTCGGCCTTACCGGTGACCTCAATAACGGGAATAGCGTTATCAGGATCCTTTGTCTGAGCAAAACTCATGGAAATGCTAACGACCGCTATCAGAAATGCGACCAAATATGCTCTTTTCATACTACCTTTGAAAATTAAGATGTGTGGGCCTAACGTGGGTTGCTTTTGCGGGTCGACAGGTCGTAATGATCAGGACGTTGACTGATGTTCTAGTGCAAGTCTCAAAAAATTCTCAAACAAGATGCGCCCGTCGCGGCTTTCGTTTGGGTGTTCCCAGCGGGTCGGGTTCTTCTTCCAGTCCTCAAATGACTTTTCGAGATGAAACTGCACACCGTAGATCATCTGCCCGTCGCCATGTTTGACCATCATCTGGTTTTTGCAAAGGTATGAGGTCGCCAGCAGTTTGAAGCCGGCCGGGATACCGTCCACCTGAACACCGTGATTCTGCCAGACTCGCAAAATGTCATCTTGCGTTGTGTAGTCCTGCCAGATGCCCGATTTGTCGTCGTCATTGCCCTCAAAAATGGGGTCCGACTTGTCGACGATCTTAACGAAGCGGTATTGATATTCCACCACGCGGTCAGTACGTTTGTCGGCCAGATCACGGTCATCGAGCGTCTTGAGCTTCGCTCCGAAAGCGATCGCAACCAATTGATGGGCTCCGCAAATGGCGAGGATCGGGATCTCAGTCTCTTTTACAAATTCAGTAAAACTCGCGATGTGGTCCGGATTGTAGTAATCAAAATCAGCAAAGGTTCCGCTCATGACGATCGCGTCCGGACGAAACTTTTCGGCGGCGTCGGCGATCTCAGAGAGATGGACGGTCATTGTCTTGGGATTTTTGACGAGACGCAGTACATTCTTAGCGATGTTGTTGCAGGCCATTCCCGAGACAAAGCGTTCGAATTCGAGCCGTTGTTCTGTCGTGCCGTTCCATTCTTTTCGAGCGAGGTCCGAAAGATCGGAATCGTAGCGAAGCAGATCGTTGACGATCAATACTTTGGCATAGTCGATCTTCTTTTCGATCGGCTCGTACCGGCAAAACGTGCTCTTGTTGTACGGGAACGGAAGCTTTTCGGATTCGGTTACCTTTTGCACTGCATCAAACATAGCTCTATGAAATCGACGTTACAATACGCAATTAAGCGCATCATTCAATTATATCATCAATTAACGCTCCGTAAAGGCTTACGAAAGCTCCGCATTTGAAATGAGCCTCGCCGGCCTGATCGAGCCGGTTGAGATTACACAGGATCTCCTCCTCGGGTAAGTCTTTTTTTTCGCACATCAAACACATCTGCGGGACTGGAATTCCCGTCGGATCTATCTCATTGCCATCATCGTCATAATACGGCATTTATTATTTATTTCGCTGGCTCGTCACTTTATCAAACGCAGGCATCGCGTCCCCTGCTCCGATCTCGGCGATCTCTGTGCGGATCGCTTTGATGAGCTGATTACGAAAGCGTTTCCGAGCTTGTTCGGACATCGTATTAGAACGATCGGACGCAAGAAGTAGTGTTCGATGCCAGGCGGTCTCGAGTTCATCGGCGACCACCGATATCTTTGTGATATCGTACGGCACCGCAAAATCAATCGCGCCGATCCGGGCGAAAACACGCATATATCGTGCCGTCGCAAGATCAGGGCAAGCGAAACGCCGTTTCCCTACCTTTAACTCAATTCCGAGAAGTGTATATTGTATTTCGGCTGCGTTCTCGCGCTCAGGCACGTCGATTCGTACGCTCCGTGTTCGCTGCGGACGAACTTTTGCGGCATAGATATCAGGGAGCCAGTTTTCGGCAAGTTCCTCGCGAATGTCGATCTTTTTGTTCACAATTCCAAAATTACGAAACGCGGGCAGCTAGAAGGAATCGGCTATCTCCTGAAATCGCACGAAAAACCTTCCGGCATGAATACCGTCCATGATCATGTGATTTGCCTCAACGGACAACGGCATTTTCCGCACCGGCCCATCGTCGAACATTTTCCCAAAGACTATTCGTGGGATCGTATGAGTATTATCATGACGAGTGGCGTGCTTGATGCTGGTAAATGAAACCCACGGAACGACCGAATAGTAGATCAGATCGTACCGGTCTGCCTCGACATCAAACGATCTGAGACCCCTGTATTTTGCCAGGGCGGCTTTGCCGGAGATATCAAACTCAGAAACATCGCCCTTCATTTCAAAGTATGAAAATGAGAAGGTTTCGTCACTATTCAGTATGGTCTGTGTCGCGTGGATCGTGTCGAACTCGACCAGCCTTCCATCGAGCAACCGAATACGAAACTCGCGAATTTCATTTGCTGCACGCAAGGAACAGAACAGTGCGGTGAGTGCAAATGACAAGCTGTTTTTCTTGCTGAACTTATATAGGTTAGTGACATCTACGTTGGCGGTGATATTGAAGAACGGATCTTCATAATCCCGGAAGAACTCGTAGGTAGTCTTTCGCGGCCAATTGTCGATATCCAGTTCGGTGAACATCTCGGATCAGCGCTCAGCTTTGACGATGGGGGCCACCGGCGATTGTGCAAATTTTGAGATCACGCTGTCGCCAAAAATGCCGAAATAGAACACGCCGAGAACCGTTATGACCAACGCGGCGGTCATCGGAGCGGCCATCTTGGGCGTATGCCAATCCGACGTGCGTTCGCGGAAGAACATCACTACGATCAGCCGCAGGTAGTAATACGCCGAAATGGCCGAACCGAGTACGGCAACGACCACAAGGATCGTGATGAGGATATTTCCCGCTTCAAGCGCCGGACGGAACACCAGCACTTTACCGATAAATCCGGCGGTCAGCGGCATTCCCAAGAGCGAGAGCATGAACAGCGAAAGTGAGAATGCGAGCACCGGCGATTTGAATCCGATGCCGTTGTAATCGTCAAATTCGGTACGGCGGTCGTTCTTTTGCGACAAAAGCGTGACGATAGCAAAGGCTCCAAGATTTGTCACCGCATACGTCAGCATATAAAATGCAACCGCGGCGATCGCGATATCGCGTGCCTCGGTCGTTGTCGCCATTCCTGCGCCGACAAAACCGACGAGAGCATAGCCCGCGTGGGCGATCGACGAATAGGCGAGCATGCGTTTGACGCTCGACTGCATGATCGCGGCAACGTTGCCGATAATGATCGTCAGCATCGCAAGAACCGCAATTGTCGTGATCCAGGTGGTGTGCAAATATCCCGACACCTGAACACCGGCTACCAAAGGAAAGCCGAGCACGAAAACCCGCATGAACGAAGCGAACGCAGCCGCCTTTGGTCCTGCGGCCATAAATCCGGTGATCGGCGTTGGTGCGCCTTCGTAAACGTCGGGCGTCCAAACATGGAACGGAGCCATCGCGATCTTAAACCCGAATCCGATGATCATCATCGCGGCACCGACCAGCAGGAGTGCGGGAAAATTCGGGTCGGACATTTTCTGAGCAATTGCCGTCAGATTGGTCGCTCCGGTCGCGCCGTAGGTCAGAGCCATACCGTACAGTAAAAATGCTGAGGCGAACGAACCCAGAATGAAATACTTCATCGCCGACTCATTTGAACGCAGGTCGCCCTTTCGCAAGCCGGCCATTACATAGGTCGCGATCGAGAGCGTTTCGAGTCCGAGGAAGATAACGACCAGATCATTGCCTGCCGACATCATCATCATGCCGAAGGTCGCAAATAACAGCAGAGCGTGATATTCACCGGCGGGAACGTCCTCGCGTTCGACCCAAACGGTCGATATCAGCACGGTCATCGCAGAGACAAAAAGGAACACGAACGAGAAACTAAGCCGCAGATTGTCGTGAGCGATCATCCCGCCCCAAGCGTTCGCGGGTGCGGCGCTGCCCCACATCATCGCCAGCATTATGCCCGAAGCGACAAGGCCGAGGAGAGCAATAATGCCCGAGACGGTTCGCTGCTTTGGAAAATAACTGTCGTAAACCATCACGATCACGCCGGCGATTGCGACGATCAACTCAGGAAGAATGACCGTGACATTCGCGTTTGGCGGAATTAGTTCTGATAGAAAAAACGTGTTCATTTTGCTCTCAATATTTCGGCCTAATGTGTCTTGTCATAGCCGGAATATATGTATCTTTTTTCGCCCGCCGTTATCGAGACCTTTAACGTGTTTTCCCTCGGCGGGATCGGGCAATTGTATTTGTCGCTGCCGTATGCACAATTCGGATTGTAAGCCAGATTAAAATCGATCGTCACCGTCTTGCCCTTTGGAGCCCTTATGTCAATATATCTCCCGCCGCCGTATGTCTCGGTCCTGTTCGTCGCATCGCGAAACGGTATGAAAAGCAGATCGGCGTATTCCGGAAACTTCGTCAAACTCTCGGCATCGGTCTGATAGACGCTCAAACGCTGCATTTTGCCGCCGATCTCAAATGTCAAAACGCCATATTTGACGAATTTTTTCGTCCGTCCGGACGATGTCAGCATTTCGAAATACTTTTCGTCCGCTGTCCTCTCAAATGCCGCTGTCAAGCGAAATGCTTTATCAAAAGGATAGTTATTGAGCCCTTTGAAATTTGCAAAGTCTTCAGTTTTCAACGGCGATTCGTCTTTGTTGCGAAACTCAGCATCACGCCCATCGCGGAAGGTCTTCAGATCGGCCGTTCCGTAAAACGTCTGTGCATTCGCACCGGCGGCAAGAATCAGGACCGCTAAACATATTGCGAAATATTTCATTCGGTCAATGTTCTGCCTTTGGTGCTTCTATCTTAGGCTCAACCTTTGGGGCCATTTTCGGCTCCAAATCTGCTGTATCGATCGTGCCTCCGCCCTGATGCATTACGTTGGCTTCGATCGCCTTGACGGCCGCTTCCGAACGGCTGAGGAACGGTTTCGGGAACACGCCCATATAGACCATCAATACGATCAGCGGTATCATCAGTCCGATCTCACGCCAGCTGAGATCCGCAAGCGATTTGTTCTTTTCGTTGGTTGTCTTTCCGAAGAATACACGCTGCACCATCCAGAGCAGATAGACCGCCGCAAAGATAACGCCCGTACCGGCGAGCATCGTCGCGATGATGTTCCAGTTGACCGAAGCCGTCACACCAAGAACGCTCGATTTGAACATTCCGACCATGATCAGAAATTCGCCAACGAAGCCGTTCAGAAACGGCAGGCCGATCGAGGCCATCGTCGTGATAACAAAAACGGTCGCGTATATCGGCATTACATTTGATATGCCGCCGAACTCAGTGATCGCACGAGTATGACGCCGTTCGTAGATAAATCCGACGAGCAGGAACAACGCTCC
>CAZVDM010000078.1:0-15687 GCA_964625555.1 uncultured Chloracidobacterium sp. | reverse complement strand
TCGCTGGCTGCCGCTGTAGTCCAATTACCGCAAAGTCCCATCGCCGCCCAACATTTCCATTCAAAAACCCGATCTCCACCATCCCATCATACAAGGCAGAAACACGACCGGTAGGAAGTGTGTTCCGGCATCACGGATCGGCCGGTGCCAAAGCCGCCCGGCGTGGTTGGGTTGAGGGGATCTTTCGGTAGGCTCAATCTTAACGGACACGATCAAATGCAGCAGTCGTCGTAAAACATATTTCAAAGCAATCCCAGGATCATTGCACAGTCAACATGCGGAATGGAGGGGTTCTAGACCTAAATTCCTGAATCGGGCTCCTCAAAATTTCCTTTCGTAAAACAACAAAATCAACTATTCTTATCGATAAGCAATAAATAGCTTGACGTTTATCAATATATGCATTATTGTTATTCGATAAGAGGTGCTTAATTATGTCATACCCGATCTCATCTTCCGCCGCTTTACCGTTCGCCTGCGTCGTGTTACGGATCCTCATTGTATTTAACTGGCTGTACGGCGCCGCAATACTCGCGATACTGTTTTTATCCATGGTGAACGAGCCCTGGTTCAGGCTCGCATTCAAGCTCTCCACTTCGCCGGAGGCAGAACCGGTACTTATGGGGTTCCGCTCGATCGCGGTACTCGGTTTGGCCGCAGTTCCGCTGCACTACGTCGTCCTAAAACGGCTGCTTTCCATCGTTGAGACAGTTCGTGCGGGCGACCCTTTTGTTGCCGCTAACGCGCGCCGCTTGCAGGCAATCGGCTGGGTACTACTCGCACTGAACCTTCTTAGCATTGTGATCGGGACTATTGTCGCTTTCATCTCGACCAAGGCCTACCCGGTTCATCTCGACGCTGGCTTTTCGATCAGCGGCTGGCTCGCGGTACTTCTTACTTTTGTGCTCGCCCGAGTGTTCGCTGAAGGAGCTCATATGCGAGAAGACCTCGAAGGGACGGTGTAATCATGCCTATCACTATCAAACTCGACGATCTGCTCCACGATCGGCGCATGACGCTGACAGAGCTCGCAGACCGGATAGACATAGCTCTGGCCAACCTCTCGATACTAAAGACAGGCAAGGCACGGGCGATCCGCTTCTCCACGCTCGAAGCGATTTGCCGTGAGCTGTCGTGCCAACCCGGCGACATTCTTCAGTTTGAGCCGGAGCGAGCCGAACTCGCGCCGCTGTATGCGAAGGGCAACGACGACGGTAACTAAATTTTCATTTACATACTCATAAAAAAAGGAGCACTAACTATGCGTAAACTTACAATTCTATTCGTTCTTTTGGCGGCGGCGGCCGTGGGATTTTCCCAAGACGCGCCAAAGGCCGCCACCTCGCCATCTAACGCGAAAATAGCGTTTGAAAAGCTTCTGACCATGTCCGGTTCCTGGCAAGGCGTGATCATGGGTATACCGATCAACATCACAATTCGTACCGCCTCCAGCGGCACCGCAGTTCTTTATGAGGCTCATGCCGAAAAAGGCAGCGTCCCAAGCCATGAGATCACTATGTTCTATGTGGAGGAGGATCGTCTTATCGCGACACATTATTGTGATGCCGGAAATCGGGCGCGCATGGAAGGGAAGTTGTCGCCCGACGGAAAAGCCATCGAGTTTAGCTTCCTCGATGTCGTCGGCAGCACCAAGGGAGGATTGGTAAAGCACATGCTCTTCACGCCGATCGATGCGAACAAGCACATCGAAGAATTCACTTTCGTTATGCCAAACGGTAAGCCGATCGAGTTGCGTGGCGAATTTCAACGGACCAAATGATGATCCATCTGCTCATGACCCAAGATATTAAGTCCGAATCAGGGAGGGCCCTGATGGCAGGCCGGCGGATGTATAGAGCTTAGCGTTTAGCTTGCTCAAAGTCGCCGGAAGCCGTTCCATATGGCCGGCCCGATCTTTGATCTGGTAAATTTCTCAGGAGATAATCATGAAATCTGAAAAAAGCGTCGGCCGGATCATCGGGTTGCTGCTGTTGGTTCAGTTAGCCGGGCTTATTGTGCCCTTCGTACTGCTACGCCCGATCGCACAGAGCACTCCGGAATACCTTGCAAATGCGGCGGCTTTCTCCTTCCAGATCAAGTTGGGTGTGTTTCTTTTATTTGCAAATTGCGCGCTTACGATCGGGATCTCGATTGCGGCACTTCCTATCTTTCGACAGTACAGTGAGGCGCTGGCTCTGCTGCTCGTGGCCGTAAGCGTGATCATGTTTTCGCTACAAGCCATAGACAACTCCCATATTCTGTCCATGCTGTCTTTGAGCCAACGATTTGCCGAGGAAGGCGGCAAGAATGAGTTTTTCGAACTGATGGCGGCGATGGTCGGATCGACGAGGAAGTGGGCTCATTACTCGGAGTTGATCGCTATTGACAGCTGGATATTTGTTTTTTATAGCTTGCTGTACCGATTTTCGGTCGTTCCGCGCGCACTTGCTGCATTTGGACTACTGACCGTCATACTTCACTTTACAGGAATCATATTACCGGTGTGGCTGGGTTTCCAAAGCGTAACAATAATGGGAGCATCGATGGCCCTCGGCCATATAGTTTTGGGGTTCTGGCTCACGGCCAAGGGATTTCGACACCGGTAGAGGAACCTGGTCGGACCTGCTATATCGCGAATCTCAAGATCGAAAAGGCTGCCCTATTCAGGCAGCCTTTTCTATTTGTTTGCGATCCGAATTGTCTGATCAATGGGTGTAATTTCGCGTCTACTGCGACTTTTCGACGAGGCTGATCAGCGTGCGGATAGCGACGCCGGTCGGGCCTTTTGATGTGTAGGGCTTGCCGCTGTCGAGCCATGCAGTTCCGGCGATGTCGAAGTGGGCCCATTTGGCTTTGTCGATAAATTCCTGAATAAAGACGGCGCCCATGATGGTGCCGGCTTTGCCGCGTGGGCCGATGTTTTTGATATCGGCGATGTCCGATTTGATCTGTTTGCTGTATTCGGCACTGACCGGAAGCTGCCAGAAACCTTCGCCGTTCTCTTTGCCGAGGGCGATGATCTCGTCCATCAGGCCCTGATCGTTGCCCATGATGCCTGTATTCTGATCGCCGAGAGCGACGATGACGGCCCCGGTGAGCGTTGCCATATCGACGATGGTCGTCGCACCCTGCTTTTCGGCATAAGCGACGGCGTCGGCGAGCACGAGGCGGCCTTCGGCGTCAGTGTTGAGGATCTCGACTGTCTTGCCGGTCATAGCGGTCACAACGTCACTCGGTCGCGAAGCTCCGCCGTCAGGCATATTTTCGACCGCTGCGATAACGCCAAGCACGGGAACGCTCGGTTTAAGCAACGCGATCGCACGCATGGTCCCGATGACGGTCGCGCCGCCCGACATGTCGTACTTCATCGCATCCATGTTTTCGCCCGGTTTTAAGCTGATCCCGCCGGTGTCGAACGTGATGCCTTTGCCGACAAGAGCGAGCATTTCGCCTTTCTTGGCAGTACTTTTCGTTGGTGTGTAGCGAAGCACGATCATCTTCGCCGGTTGGGACGAGCCGAGCGTAACGCTCATTAGCGAGCCCATGCCCATCTTGGTCATTTTCGCTTCGTCGAGGATCTCGCACTTGAGGCCGACCTCTTTTGCCATGGCCTGAGCTCGTTTTGCCATTTCGGCCGGCGGCAGAACGTTGGCGGGCTCATTTGCGAGATCGCGTGTCAGGTTCATCGATTCGCCGATCGCCTGGCCCCGTGCGATGCCGCTTTTGAGATCCGCGGGTTTTGCTCCGTCGACACAGACAACCAGGCTGTCGACCGTTTTGCTCTGCTTGTCTTTGGTCTTGTATTTATCGAGGTCAAACTGGCTCGTGATAAATCCGCACACAGCCTGCTGAGCGACCTCGGCGGCCGATGCTTCGCTGCGAGCGAGCAGGGCAAAACTCTTGATATTGCGGGTTCGCAGATATCGCGTAGCCGTGCCCGAGACGACACCGACGGACGACGTTTTGTAGTCTGCCTTGTCACCGACGCCGATCAGCAAAACGCGGCTGGCCTTTACTTTCCCGCCGGGAGCAAACCGAAGCAACGCGGTCTGGCCGGAATCGCCCTTGAATTCCTCCGATTTCATAACCGACGCAACGAGCCCGCCGGTCAATTTGTCCAGATCACCAAGAACTCCGCTTGCCGCCTTTTCGCCTTTAAAAACTGTGACAGCCAATGCATCCGCACTAGCCTCGGTAAAATTGCCCGAGATTCCCGTAAATTTCATCGATACCTCAATGTAAATGGTCTGTAGACTATTAAAACTCTTTAATATCTATAACTTATCTAAGCCTTTCTTTCAACTGTTGCGCAGTGTCTTTCGCGACCGCTTTCTTCATTTCGGTCTCGCGTTTGTCGTATAGTTTCTTGCCCTTGGCGACGCCGATCTCAAATTTTATCCGGCCGTTTTTCCAATAAATGCTGGTGATAACCAGCGTCATGCCTTTTTGTGTCGTTTCTTTTTCAAGCTTTTCGATCTCTTTGCGATGGAGTAGCAGCTTACGCGGACGCAGGACGTCGTGATTATTGATATTGCCGTGCGAATAATGCGAAATATGCGATCCGAACAGCCAAACCTCGCCGTCCTTGATCTGCACGTACGATTCCTTGAGCTGAATTCGCCCTGCCTGAATACTCTTGACCTCGGTACCAAGCAACGCGGCACCGGCCTCGAATTTTTCAAGAATGAAATATTCGTGATAGGCCTGGCGGTTGTTTAGTATCTCGGTCTGCATCTTCATAAAGCTAAGTCGCAATAAGCTGCAAAAGCGGCCGCTGCGAAGTTAAGCACAAACTTTAATTGTGCGGTTTTGGAATGTTTATCGCAAGTGTGATGTTTGACAATCAGGCTGTCAGCCCCGTAAATTATAACTACGCTGGGAGATCGTCTAATGGTAGGACTGCAGTCTCTGGATCTGCCTATCGGGGTTCGAATCCCTGTCTCCCAGCCAAGAAAAAATCAGACGTGAGCCGGGAGACTGGAGACAAGAGCGAACGGAGTTCATCTCCAATCTCAAGTTTCCCGTCTCCTTACTCTTATGGAAGGTTGGCACGAAACTGAGGTTCGCGTTCGCTATGCCGAAACCGATCAGATGGGTATTGTGCATCACGCCAATTACCTGATCTGGTTCGAGGCCGGCCGAAGTGATCTGTGCCGGGCTCGCGGATTTTCCTACAAAGAGATGGAAGAACAGGACGACGCCCTGATGGTCGTTGCCGAAACCTACGTCCGCCACAAATCTCCTGCATACTACGAAGATATTCTGATCATTCGCACCAAGGTCGGCGAGATCCGCAGCCGAAGCCTTCGATTTTTCTACGAGGTGTATCGTGCGTCAGATGACGTATTGGTCGCCGAAGGCGAGACAAATCACGTCGTTACCGATAAAGAAAAGAATGTGAAGCGGCTGCCCGATTATTACCGCGACCGGCTTCTCGAGAAGATAGAAAACGCCTTTCCTGCAGGGCAAGCACCTAGTTAGTCTCTAGTTCCAAGTTCCGAGTTCCGAGTGTTTGTCCAAGCAACAGATGGATCGGGCCGTATTGTATTCGGAACTTGAAACTCGGAACTCGGAACTCTAAACTTGAGCCATGCCCGGAACCGGACGATCGGAAGTGATATTTGTCGCCGCGATGATGATCTTGATAATGATCCTCTCGATCACGGCAGTTTACGTGTTCTTCAGAACGTACAAAAAAGAGATGCGCGACAAAGATCTGCGAAAACAGGCCAAAGATCGCGATGCGGAAACTGCAAAGGTCGAATCCGACGGGTAAAGAGCAATGCCGCACCCAAACATGCTCGATCCAAGACATACTGCCCTCGTCGTTATCGATATTCAGGAGGGATTCCGCAATGCGATCCCCGACTTTGGGCTGATAGCTTCGCGGGCTGCGACGGTGGTTCGCGGTTTTCAGATCCTTGGCCTTCCGGTTTTAGTGACGGAGCAGTATCCGAAAGGCCTCGGGCACACAGCAGAAGAGATCAAGCTTGTTCTGACAGATGCGGACGAAGTCTTTGAAAAGTCAGCATTTAGCTCATGCGGTGCCGATGCGTTCGTCGCGAAACTCAATGATCTGAGTATCAAGCAGGTTCTGATCTGCGGCCTCGAAACGCACGTTTGTGTGAATCAAACAGCACACGATCTACTGACGCGCGGTTTTCAGGTGCACATTTTGACCGATTGTGTTTGCTCGCGGTTTGAACACAACAGGGAAGCCGGCCTTGCAAAAATGCTCGCAAGCGGTGCGATCCCGGCGTCGATCGAGATGGCCCTGTTCGAACTGATGCGGGACTCGAAGCACGAGAGATTTAAGGAAATACAAAGGTTGATCAAGTGATCACAGATCATTAATGGATATTTTATCTTCACTAAATCCCCAACAGGTCGAGGCCGTTAAGACGACCGAAGGCCCGCTGTTGATCCTGGCCGGTGCCGGCTCGGGCAAGACGCGTGTGATCACGGTTCGGATCGCGTATCTTATTGCGGAAAAACAGGTTGCACCGCACAATATTCTTGCTGTTACGTTTACAAATAAGGCTGCCGGCGAGATGCGTTCTCGGGTTTCGGAGCTGATAAAGGATCAAAAACTCAACTCAAATCCGCTGATCTCGACCTTTCACAGCCTGTGCGTTCGGATACTGCGGCAGGACATCGATAAACTCGATGAGGGCTATACGAAGTCGTTCACGATCTATGACACCGACGACTCGAACAAGGTCGTAAAGGCGTGTATCAAGGACCTCGGGCTTGACGAAAAGCAGATAAATCCGCGTGTTGTACGGGCAGCGATCAGTGCCGGGAAGAACCGGGGCGAGGACTCGGAAATGTTCACGTCGAAGATCGAATACGGCGACGAAAAACGTGCGGCGATGGCAAAGGTCTTTAAGATGTACGACCAGCGGCTGAACACCGCTAACGCCCTCGATTTTGACGATCTGCTCATCAAAACGGTCAAATTGCTCAGGATATCGCCCGAAACACGACAGAAATATAACGAGCGGTACAAGTACATTCTCGTTGATGAATATCAGGATACGAACGCGCTGCAATTTGCCCTTATCAGCTTTTTGACCGAAAAACAGCAGAATATCTGCGTGGTCGGCGACGACGCACAGAGTATTTATGGGTTCAGGCAGGCCGATATTCGCAATATTCTCGGGTTCGAAGAACATTTTCCGGACGCGAAGGTCATATTGCTCGAACAGAACTACCGATCGACGCAGACGATACTCGATGTCGCTCACGCGATTATCGACAAAAACATAAACCAAAAGAAAAAGAAACTCTGGACCGCAAATCCGGGCGGCGAACGCATTTTTTATTATCAGGCGTTCGACGGAGACAGCGAGGCGAGGTTTGTCGCGTTAAAGATCGAAGAGCATCAGCGTCGGAATTCCGGCACCCGCGTCGCAGTTCTTTACCGCACGAACGCACAATCGCGTTTGTTCGAAGAATCGCTTCGTCGAATGCGGATCGAATACAACATCGTTGGCGGTTTTTCATTCTACGAACGTGCCGAGGTCAAGGACGTGATCGCGTATCTTAAGCTCGCGATGAACCCGTTCGACGACGTCGCTTTGCTGCGTGTGATAAATACTCCGACCCGCGGGCTCGGCAAGACGAGCTTGGATGAACTGCAAAGGCATGCAAAAGCGAACGGGGCGTCATTGTGGATGACTATTGCATCGATCACCGATCCTGATCTTCCGATGCAGGTTAGCCTGACCCCGAGGGCGAAAGAGGCGATGCGAGCCTTTCGAAAGGTCATCGAAAACCTGATCAAAAAGGTCAACGAGTCGGATGGTGCGGACAAACCGGTCTCTGACATCGTCGTTGCTGCTATCGAGGAAACAGGTTACGCAAATTCGCTGCGGATCGAAAATTCAGACGAATCCGAGGCAAGGCTTGAGAATCTCGAAGAACTCGTCAATGCTGCGGTCGATTATGACAAACAGGAGGTTGACGGGCTGCGTGATTTTATCGATCACGCGGCACTGACTTCGGACACTGATAGATTCGACGGAAATGCTTCGGTGACGTTGATGACGGTACATTCGTCGAAAGGGCTCGAGTTTCCGGTGGTATTTCTCGTTGGTTTAGAGGACGGTATATTTCCGCATTCGCGTTCGATTAACGATCCAAAAGAGCTCGAAGAAGAGCGTCGGCTAGCATATGTGGCGATCACGCGGGCTGAGAATATCCTTTACGTAACACATTCGATGCGTCGGCGCGTTTACGGAGAAGAGATAGCTGCCGAACCGTCACAATTCTTGAACGAAATGCCGCTCGAATTGATCGAAGACCTATCGCCCGGTTCGTCGTGGCTCTCATACGCCCGAAGCACGACGACAATGGCGGCAAAGGCTACGCAGAGTGCGTTACGTGGGGAGAGCCAGCCTATTAGGCCAAAGAACGTCTATACGGGCAAGACGTACAACAACGCTGAGGCGATCGCGGAGTTTTTTAAGAAAAAAGACATCTCGCCCGTAGGTAGAAGCGGAGAAGAGGAGAAGGGAAAGGCGGAGGAAGGAGAATCGATCTCACCAAATTCACATTCGTCCACCAAGGTGCCTCTCTACCAGAAGACAATATCGGAAATTTCAAATTTGAGATCTCAGACGACCGAGATCCCGGTGCGTAGGCCCGAGCGAACTGCCGCGGCAAGTGGTATATCTGAGAATAAGGTCGGCCTGGTCCCGGGGTCGCATGTAATGCATGCGAAATATGGCCGTGGGTTGGTGCTGCGGCGTGAGGGTTCCGGTGATAATACAAAATTAACCGTAAGTTTTCCCGGCTTCGGGCAGAAAAAGCTGATCGAAAAATATGCCAATCTGCAAAAAGTATGAACGATGCGCGTCATTAAGGCGTATTTTGATCAAGACAAACTACTATGAAAAACAAATTTGCGATCACATTGGTTGGCACTATATTGTTGGCAGCAGTGTTAGGCTGCGGCATGAACCCGTTTTCAGACAAAGGGACGACGGCGAACAGCAACAAGTCGCTGACTGACAAAGGCGTTGACACCGTAATTGGCGAAGAAAAGATCGGTGTCCCGGAATGCGACGAAGTTATGGATATGCTCACGGCGGAGATGAATAATCCGGACGATGGTTATATCGCAAAAGCCGGAAAGGCCTTTGTTCTCAACAAAATAAAACAATCGATCAAGGAAAGCGTCGAAAAGAACAAAAACGACAAGACAGAACTCGCAAAGAACTGTACGGAATTCAAAAAGGAATTGGTCAAATACAAGGCCGATGAAGAAAAGAAAAAGGCCCAGTAAGTAAGCTTTGCCGGTTCGAACATTTTGAGGAGGCTGGTCGATTGTGTTCAACCCGAAAGAGTTTCCAATAACCGTACAGGTCCCTTGGCAGAAAGGAACGTCGCATTGGATGAGCGTTGTCGAGACTGCGATCGTCGCACGCATTGCTAATGTGAATGCGCTGACAGACCTCGCCTTTTATTATCATCACAAAAACCTGATCGGAGTTTGCCTCACGGGAGCCGATATTGATCTCGTCGCTCAATGGAAAACGTTTCGCGATATGATCGCTGCTCGGGTCCGGCGAGTGTCGATCAAAGGCGGACAGGGAAGTGACTATATTTGGAATCCTGTGAACGGAGCGTCCGGACAGACGCGAACGAGCAACCTTGAGATGGCCAGCTGGCACGAAGCGATTCGAAACTCAACATCGATTGGCAAACTTGGCATTGGGGTGTTTGCCGACCAGCGCACCAGAATTCCGACGACATTTACGTTCAACTTACCGAAGCGAGTTTAGGTCAACGGTGTATTTACTTTTGTTCAGCTTCCTCTTCCGAGAGCTTTCGCGTCCATTCGCTGGACGGAAAGTTCTTTTTCATTATCGCAATGAGCTCATTCCTTAGATCTTCGTTGCTGCCGCAGCCGTATTTGGTCCAACCGTTCGCAGCCTGAGCAATATAAAGAGCCTCCGGCACACGTTTATCGGTTGGGAAGCGTTTTGCCCAATCGATCACGCGTTTGCCAAGCATTGCCGGAGCGTCACCGAGTGCGATCAGCTTCTTGCGTTCGGCGATCGCCATTTGACGCTGAGCGGCCGTCAGGAATTTGGGCGTCGGCAGTCGTTTGAAACCAAGGTCAAATTCCTCAGACGGTTCGGTTCCCGGATCGTCAGCTTCAAGGTATGACGAGCACCACCAGTCGTTCGAGTCCCATTCGCCGAACTCATTATCAGATTTGCCTATTCCGTCCTCGATATAAGGGCTCATGAGCGGATTCTTAAGAATAAAATAGAGTATCGCTCTGTCCTGAGCCGCCTGTGTGGTGGCGGCAGTGATCTTGGTGAGCTGCGGTTCAAGGTCCGGAAAGTGCTTTGCAAGCTCAGGCGTCATTTTTAGCAGCGTAGCTGTATCGTCGAGCAAATATGCCCGCGTCCAGATCGCAACAACAAATTTGGCACGAAGATATTCGGGCAGCACCGGAGAGCGTTCAACCTCGATGAGCAGCGGATGAGGAAACGTCCGGTTCATCAGATCGATCGCTGACGAATCAAGCATTTCCCGGTCCTGCCACAGCCGTTCCTCTTTGTACCGGTCCTCGACCTCTCTGTCATATGCCTCGCGACCGTCTTTGTTGTACTCGGGGTCATAATAGGTTTTTTCCCGGGCGATCATTTCGTCGATACTTCCGACACTGCCGCTAAAATCCCACGCGTAAGGCTTCCTGAGCGAAAATCTCAAGAAATCATCGAGTGATTCAGTGATCCGTCTCCGTTGATCGAGAAAATTGTTTCGCGTAGATATAGGCAAATCGTCGCCCACGGCAAGAACGTCATCGATCAGTTTTGTGGCTTCTGCCGTCTTGCCGAGATCGATCAATAAGCGAGCCTGGTGGTAGCCGATCGTCTGGTAACCCGGAGCAGTACGGCTGGTATTGTTGGCGGCCTCAAGCAATCGCGCAACCTCCGCCGAATTTTTTTCTGCCTTCATCAAGGCTGTCATCAGCCAAAGTTCCGAGCCGGATTCGCGTTGGCGTTTCAGCGAGTAAAGATATGCCTCCGGCGTGTTTGTTTGGATGGTATAAAGCCAGTCGGTCAGGTCGTCGTTCCTCAGAAACGCAGGCAGAGCGGAGAGGTTTAGTTGCTCCTCAGTATAATAGCCGCCTTCGTAATCGGATCGTTGGCCATCGCTGAACCGCGAGCTATAAGCCATCTGCTTCGATTCGCGCAGGCGCTTCTTCATTTCCTCGGTCAGCGGTTTTCCGACCACTTTTTCCGCGGCAGCTATCAGCTCGGCGTCGGTCGCGTCGGGCTTGATCTTAAAATTCCACGACTCGACATAGTTGTCCGAGTAAAGATTGATCTGGAGCATTCCGTCGTCGGGAACTTTGTTGGTTTCTGTGTCGGTATTGGCCGGAGGAACGGTGTTCGTATTGCCATTCTTGGCCGCCTCGATCGCAGCTTTACGTTTTTCCTCGGCTTGGATCGCTTCTGTCTCGAACTTGTCGAGTAGCCACGTGTAGTCGATCAGATCCTGTTTGAAATTATCGTTTCCTGTCTGAAACGATAGTACTTTCGCAAGTTCGCCGACGCGTTCTTTCGGATGCAACCGGTACTTGATCAATCCAAGCATTCTTTCAGCAGACGCCGCGAATTTTCCGCTCTTTGAGACGAATTTCTCAAGATGAATCTCTGCTTCTTCGTAATAGGGCTTCGCAGTCATTACGGATGAAGAAAGGCTGGCTCTTCGTATGAGTGTGCGAGCGACCAAATAATCGGCGGTTTCCGCCCATGGCGATTCGGTATCTTGAGCGATCTCTGCGAAGTGTAATTTCGCGTTCGCATAGTCAAGCGAATAAAACTCGGCCGCCGCCTTTTGATAGGCCCGGTCTTTCTGGAGCCATGTCGGGGCACCGACGGGAGCATCGTCCGGTGATCTCTTTCCAGCAGCACAGTTTTGAAAGACCTGATCCTGAGCGGCGATCCAATTGACAACATTCGGATCGGTCTGGCCATGTTCTGACACGCGGGTCGATAATGTCTCGGTCGCAACTTCGAACGCATTCTTTGTACAGTTCGGGAAAAAGTCATATCCGCCGTATGAGCGTTCGACGTAGATCTCCGGTGGTTTCTCTTCTTTTTCGAGCACAATCTTTCGCTGTCCGACCCACGAACGCACAGCCTCGGAAATATCGTCTTGCTGCGGATAGTCACGGTCGACCTCGGCTTTCCATTGATCGACCAGAGCTTTTTGATCATCCATCGAAAAGCTCCCGCCGTTCAAGTAACGATACGCAGCAAAAAGTATCGACCGCCGAAAACTCGGTTTGATGATCCCGAGCCGGCCTGCGGCATAATTTAGGTACGGATTTTCCGGAGCACTCGTTTGGTCGAATACCGGCGAAATATAGCCCGGCCCGCAGGGAAGTGCATTCGTCATGAATGCTAGGAGCAAAATCAGCGAGATCGTGATCTGATATAAACGATTCATTTTTGTATGCGGCCCCCGGCAGAATTGGTTCAAATATACTTCAATTCAGGAACTATGCAAAGTAGATTCTTAAGCAAATAAAAACCCTCCGAAAGGTCTCGGAGGGTCTGATTCAAAATCCAATTTACGCGTTGCTAACAGACTACACAACCATTATCTCAGCTTCTTTGTTTTTCGATAATTCGTCGATCTTGGAGATGAAAGTGTTGGTCAATTTTTGGACGTCGTCGAGACCGCTGCGTTCCTCGTCCTCGGATATTTCCTTGTCCTTTAGCATCTTTTTGAGGAGGTCGTTTGAATGGTGACGAACATTGCGGACAGCAATACGGTGCTCTTCGGCAACTTCGTGAACTTGCTTGGCAAATTGCTTGCGTCTTTCTTCCGTAAGGGCAGGTATCGTCAGCCGGATTATCTTGCCGTCATTTGACGGGTTGAGGCCGAGATTGGCGGCGGTGATCGCTTTCTCAATTGCAGCCATTGCGGTCGCATCCCACGGCTGGACCGTCATCATTTGCGGCTCGGGAACCGCGATCGAAGCCATCTGATTAAGAGGCGTCGGTGTCCCGTAATAATCGACAACGACCGCGTCGAGCAGACCGACAGTTGCACGGCCGGTGCGGATATTTGAAAGCTTACGCTTAAAATCTTCGACCACCTGGTCCATCTTAGGACCGGTCTCTTTAATTACGTCTTGTGCGCTCATAATTAATTACTCACTAATGTTCCGATAGAAAGGTCTCCGCAGACAGCCTTGATAATATTCTCAGACCGCTGCATGTTAAAGACCATGATCGGCAAATTATTGTCCATACAAAGCGATATCGCCGAGGCATCCATCACTTTTAGTTGTTTTTCGAGAACTTCCTGATATGAGATCTTGTTGAATTTTGTCGCTGTCGGGTCTTTCATCGGATCAGCGGAATAAATTCCATCGACCTTAGTACCTTTGAGAATGACCTCAGATTCGATCTCGAGTGCCCTCAATGCTGCAGCGGAATCGGTCGTAAAATAGGGGTTTCCTGTTCCGGCAGCAAAGATGACGACTCGTTTCTTTTCAAGATGCCTGACAGCACGCCGACGAATAAAAGGCTCGGCCAACTGCGGGATATCTATCGCCGACATCACGCGGGTATAAACGTTGAGCTGTTCTAACGAATCCTGCAGCACAACGGCGTTCATGACCGTCGCGAGCATGCCGATATAATCGGCTGCGGCTCGATCCATATTTCCTGCCGACTCCGAAACGCCGCGAAAAATATTACCGCCGCCAATGACGATGGCGATCTCGACGCCAAGGTCATGGACCGCCTTGACCTCTTTCGCTACAGCAGCGGCCACCTTAGTGTCAATACCGTTGTTCTGCGAACCCACAAGGGCTTCGCCCGAAAGCTTAAGCAGAATACGTTTGTATGCAGGCTCCATTTCGTTAGTTCCGAGCTCCAAGTTTCAAGTTCCATGTTCAAGAAGCAGAAAGCGACCCGGAACTCGGAACTCGGAACTGATCTATCCCACCATCGACGCGACTTCGGCTGCGAAATCGTCCGCTTTTTTCTCAATACCTTCGCCCATTTTGAAACGCGAGAATCGACGGATCGTGATGTTCTCTTTGATCGAACCGATCTTTTCGGCAACAAGCTCGCCGACTGTTTTCGACGGGTCTTTTACGTACGCCTGATCGACGAGGACGTTGTCTTCGTAGAATTTGTTCAGGCGGCCTTCGATGATCTTGTTGAGAACATCTTCGGGTTTGCTGGCGTTCTTCGGGTCGTTCTTGAGCTGTTCCATTAGGATCTCACGTTCTTTGTCGAGATCGGCCGCCGGAACCTCATCGCGGTTGGTGTAACGCGGATCGGTCGCGGCTATGTGCATTGCAACGTCTTTGACCAACTGTTGGAACTCTTCGCCACGGGAGACGAAATCACTTTCGCAATTGATCTCGACGAGAACGCCGACCTTGCCGCCCATGTGAATGTACGAACCGACGGCACCTTCGGCGGTCACGCGGCCGGCCTTCTTGCCAGCCTGTGCCATGCCTTTTTTGCGGAGAATGTCCATTGCCGCGTTCTCGTCGCCGTTGGCCTCGACGAGAGCGTTCTTACAATCGACCATTCCTGCACCTGATTTTTCACGCAGCGATTTCACTGCACTTGCTGTAACTTCTGCCATAACTACCTCTAAATAATAATGTCTGCTTGTAAAAAAGCGTAGCCATTTCGCTGTGAACGGAAACGAGCTACGCTATCAATGATAAAAATTTAATTAGCTTGCTGTCGCTTCTGTGCTCTCTTCTTCAGTTGTCGCCTCGGCCGTTTCTTCTGCGGCCGGAACCTCTGCCGCAGGCTCTTCAGCCAGTGCGGTTTCTTCAGTCGGAGCTTCGACCTCAGCCGTTGCTACTGTTTCCGTTTCGGCGACGACCTCGTCGTCCTCGTCCACTTCCTCAGGGATGTCTGCAGACTCTGCCTCGGCGACGTCATCTGCGCTTAGGAACTGTTTCGGTATCGAGATCGTGGATTCGACGATCGGAGCGTTAGCTTCCTCTCCGCCTTCTTCGACTTCGACCTCGGCAGTGCGGCCTTCGGTTCCGACCTGACGGCCTTCGATAATTGCGTCAGCGATACGCGAAGCGAACAAACGGATCGCACGCAGAGCGTCGTCATTGCCAGGAATAACTAGGTCAATGCCCTCGGGCGAGCAATTTGTATCGACAACAGCGACGATCGGGATGTTGAGGCGATTTGCTTCCTTGATCGCGATATCTTCTTTGCGGACATCAATTACGAACATCATGTCGGGCATTCCGTTCATGTCTTTGATGCCGGCAAGGTTCTTCATTAATTTTTCGTGCTCGCGGTCGAGCTGGAGACGCTCTTTCTTGGTGAGCATCTCAAAACGGCCGTCTTCACGCATCGTTTCGATCTCTTTTAGTTTGTTGATCGATTTTTTGACGGTTTCGTAGTTCGTCAAAAGGCCACCGAGCCAGCGGTTGTTGATGTAGAACTGTCCGCAGCGTTCGGCTTCCTCTTTGATCGCGTCCTGCGCCTGGCGTTTGGTGCCGACGAATAGGACTTTTTGATTAGGACGCTCGGTGAGCGATTCGGTGACGTGGTTTAGGGCGTCGCGGAAAAGCTTTTGCGTTTTCTGGAGGTCAATAATATAAATGCCGTTGCGTTCGCCAAAGATGTATTCTTTCATCTTCGGGTTCCAACGGCG
>CAZVDM010000077.1:0-15730 GCA_964625555.1 uncultured Chloracidobacterium sp. | reverse complement strand
GGTAGTTTATCCTGAGGCCGGGAACATCGGCGGCGGCGGGTTTATGCTGATACGCGACGCAAAAGGCGAGTTTCACGCCATCGATTACCGCGAAATGGCACCGAAAGCGGCCTCGCGGGATATGTTTGTCGATAAAGAGGGCAATCTGATCGACGGCGAGGGTTCATCTGACGTTGGCTATCGCGCGTCAGGCGTTCCGGGGACGCTGGCGGGCTTCGAATTGGCTTTTAACAAATACGGAAGCGGAAAAGTTAAATGGCGCGACCTCGTCGAGCCCGCACGCCTTCTCGCTCAGAACGGTTATGTCCTAAGCTATCGCCTCGCGATGCTTTTTAGGGATTACGAGGACACGCTGTCGAAATATGCGGACAGCAAACGGATCTTCTTAAATGGAGGGAAGTATTTCGAAGAAGGCGACACGCTTCGTCAGCCTGACCTCGCCGCTACGCTTGGCCGCGTTGCGTCTCTCGGAGCCCGCGAATTCTATACCGGCAAAACCGCACAACTCATCGCCGACGATATGAAGGCCAACGGCGGTCTCATAACCAAGGAAGACCTGGCTAATTACAAGGCTAAGGAACGCGTGCCGCTCCGCGGCAGTTATCGCGGCTATCCGATCATCTCAATGCCGCCGCCTAGCTCCGGCGGAATGGTAATGTTTCAGACGCTGAACATCCTCGAAGGCTACGAAGTCAGCGCGATGCCCTTTGGATCGGCCGCGAAGATACATCTATTGGCCGAGGCCTCGCGTCGCGCGTTCGCAGATCGTTCGGAGTTCATGGCAGATCCGGATTTTGCGGAAGTAAAGGTCGAAAAACTGATAGATAAGAAATACGCAGCTGATCGACGCTCCGTGATAGAGCCCAATAAAGCCTCAAAAAGCGAAAATATTCGCCCCGGTGAGGTCCCGATCATCGAGCCAATGGAAACGACGCACTTTACCGTCGTCGGCCCGGACGGAACCATCGTCTCGAACACCTACACGATCAACGATCTATACGGCTCCCGCGTCACCGCAAAGGGAACCGGCGTCCTTTTGAACGACGAGATGGACGATTTTGCCGCCCGGCCCGGCAAGCCGAACATGTTCGGCCTCGTTCAGGGCGAACGCAACAAGGTAGAAGGCGGCAAACGCCCGCTTTCATCAATGACACCGACAATTGTACTCAGAAAAGACGGTTCGACATGGTTCGCACTCGGCGCCAGAGGCGGCCCGCGTATCATTTCGGCCGTAATGCAGTCCGTTATCAACGTGATCGACTACGGCATGGACATTCAAGCCGCGATCGATGCCCCGCGAATACATCACCAATGGCTGCCCGATGAAGTGTTATACGAATTCGGCATCTCGCCCGACACAATGTCGATATTGAGTAGCTACGGACACAAATTCGCCGCAAAACCGGGCCACATCGCCTCGGCGACCGGCATTATGATCGATGAAAAAGGTGTAAGGCTGGGTGCGATAGATTCCCGCAGTGACGGTAAGGCGATCGGTTACTAGTGGACATCGTCCTTTTCAAGTAGCTTTGTCGTTCCGTCGGTCACGCTCGGCGGTTGGAGGTCGCGAGTATCGCGCCATGTTCCGGTAGCAGCCCGAAAGGGAACGTCTGCAGGGATCGGGACGCTGTGCTGAGGCGGCAGGGCAGCCGCTGTGCGTTGGCGGTTGATGAGTTGGTTTACGTCATGCCCGACCGTGGCGTTTTCAGCTCCATTCGATTCGAACATCAGCGCGTACGCCATCCGAAGCAATCCGCCAACAAACAATGCGATGGCACAGATCGCGACTGCGTAGGGCTCGGCATCGATCGCTATCGTAAATATCGAGACGATCGGAACGACCAAGAACGTCAGTAAAAAGATGAATAGTCCTTGCTTGAGGCCTTTCTTTCTGGGCGAATTGCCTTTGACGCCACTAGTCATCGACTGAGGAATGAGCCCCCCGGTCTGGATCAATTCGGCGGCCCCGGTCAACAAGAAACCGCACCGCGAGCAAAAGCTCGTTTCGGTTGATATACGTTCCTGGCCGCAATTAGGGCAAAACATAGGCTAATGCTTGTTGTATTCGTCCTTTTCTAGGAGCTTTGTCACGCCTTCGGTGTTTGCGGGCTGCAGGTCGTTGGTATCACGCCAACTGCCGGCCTGCGGCGTTTGGTAAACGGAAACGGGCACTGTCTGCTGCGGCGGGAGAGCGTTGTACGTGGGCTGCTGCGGCATAACGTAATTGGGCTGCGGCGGCGGGTACATCTGCTGGTGCATGGGATAAACGACCTTGTCGCTCTTCAAGAATATTAACGACGAAACCATCCAAATTAACCCGCCAAATATCGCCAGTATTGCCGATGCACCGGCGAGTCGATCAATATTCAAAATGCCCCACATCGGTGTCATTATGAAAAGAAAGAAAAGGAACCAGATAAGGCTAAAAGCAAGGCCGTTCTTTCGTGTCCAGATCGATTTCTTTTTCTGATTAAGCTCGGCAAGCTGCGGTAAATAGCCGCCGTGAGCCAATACGTCGGACACGATGCCGAGCGGCAAACCGCAGCGCGAGCAGAATTTTGTCTCGTTCGAGACCTGTTGTTGACCACAACCGGGACAATGCATTTGTCGACTCCGTATCCGGAAATTATCTAAGACTCAAGACCTAACGAATTTTTGCACGAAATTGTTCACGTAGCAAGGCAATTATCTCCTGGGAAGCTTTTCATCCGAGAGCATCTGGAAAACAGCGAATGCACGGCCTTGGTAATGTTCTGCTTTTGCGATCGTTTCGAGCAATATTTCGTGCACGGACATCAATTTCTCGGGAGCCGGCATCCTGCGTTTCAGATCATCGTCGGAAGTGAAGAACTCAAAGCCTTTTACCCGCGTACATTCGACCTCATCGAGATACTGCCTTATCGCGGCTTTGTCCGAGAGTTTTTCGGGCAGGGTCCATTCGAACGGATCGTCCCAGAGTCTCGTCGTGATTCCGCCAAAGGTCTTTTCGACCATCGCTGCCGAACGGAGGATATACTCGGCGCAGGAAAACATTGCCATCGAATTTTCGATCTGGCGCGGTTTCCGGAACAGCTTAACATCTTCGCATTTTGAAAGCAGTTCGCGCGACAGAACGTCGAGACCGCGAAAAGCCTTGTCAAATGACGCTATCATTAGATCCATAACACTCAAGGGCCATACTGCGGGCGACCGCTTGAGTCTATCATCTATGTGCTATTGGCAGCCCTATTTTTTGCGAAATCGCCGGTCCTTTTCCCACATTCCGAGGCCGTAGTTGCGGCCTTTGTAATTGATACCGCTGCCGATCGTGCCTTTTACGCCGATCTCCGTTCCTTTTGAAGGAACGCTGCCGTCGGTCATTACCCACATCGAGCCGGTGCCGTCGTCTATCTTGTAAGTTCCGCCGCCGATGGTTGTTCCCGGGATCGATAAGCCGTAACTGTCACGAACGGTTCCGGCGATCGCGACCTCTTTGTTTTGATATCTTGAAGGATTAGCCTCGATATCTGCAATACTTACCCGCTCCGGGCAGCCGGTCGCAAAAAGCGTGATTCCGGCGATAAACATAAACAATAGTACGGTGGAGAATCTTTTCATTGTGCACCTCACTGATCCATTTTCGAGGAAACGAATTTCCATCGATAAGAGATTCATTTCCGGCGTTTAGTTTGCCATAATTTTTGAATTCTGCGATTCTTTGATTTGATCTCCAAACATAAACCAATGCCCGAAGAGCAGGTAGCCAACCCAGCATCGAAAAGTTCGTTTTGCTCGAGTCTCAGTGAAGATGCGTGGCACGATCTTGCCGGGCCGAACGCATTTGAAAGCTGGCATTTTGACGCAGTCTCGGATGACGGGCGCGAGGCCGTGGTCATAGCGTTCTATGACAATTTCGTACTGTCCCCGCGATTTCATTCGGCATCGAGCCGGACCGATTCGAACGGCGGAGGTGCGATGAGCCAAAAACGCTTTCCGGCGGTGTCCTTCGTTTATTCGATCGATGGCAGCTCTGTACTCAGCGGAGTCAATGAATTTGCACTGTCTGAACTGGAAGCGGATAAAGAAAAGCCCGAGCTTGTGCTCGGAAAGTCGTCATTCCGTATTGAAAAGCAGGAATATGGAACAGGCTATGTCGTTACCGTGGATATCGACACCGTTCGGGGCCGCCGGATCAGGGCGGAAATGGAATGGCTCACGATCGAAGCGGATCTGATGCCGGGGGCAGTTGAAAAACGCTCCGCGATCTGGAATATCGCTGTTCCACGGTCAGACGTAAGCGGAAAGATCATGCTGATCGGTCGCCGCGGCAAAGTGCGAAAGCTCATGCAGTTCCGAGGAACCGGCTACCACGACCACGTTTCAAGCGAAAACGTCCATTATCGCGATCTCGGGTCACGAATGTGGGGCCGGGCACACTACGTTGATTCGACCGTCGTATTTGATCGGCTGGGCGGCGTGCAGGATCGTAAGGCAGGCGGCGATATCTATCTTGTCCGCGACGGTAAGATCGAGGTCCACCCGGCGGCCTGCGAAGCGAGTGAACACCGACGCGATCTGTGGGGATTGAATGTACCGCGTAAGATCGAATTCACCGTTGGCGAGGAGATCAGGCTTGACGTCCGGCCCGTTAGTACGGTTCGTTCGGGTTTTTCTGACGTCAAAATGCTGAGTGAGATCACGCTCGATCTAAAGGACGGGAAGCAGCGAAAAACTATCGGATTGACTGAATTTGTAGATCCGCGACGAATGAGAAATCCGTTTTTCCGCTGGATATCTGACCTTAGGATAGGGAAGCGCGGACGGTCGCCGATATTTTAGCTAACGGAGCTTTGCCGCCGTACCGTAAGCGAGGACCTCGGTCGCGCCCTGCATGAATTCGGTAGCATCGTACCGCATACCGATTATCGCATCGGCTCCGATCTCGTGGGCATGTTGGACGAGGCGGTTGAACGCCTCCATTCGAGCCTGTTCGCAGACGACGGACCATTCCTCGATATTACCGCCGGCGAGTGCCTTGAAGCCGCCAATAATGCCGCGGCCAATGCCTGTTGCCCGCACGACTATCCCGCGAACGACGCCGAGATACTCGGCGATCTGCTTTCCCTCAATGTCGAAGCCGGTTGTGACGATCATAAGTATTGATCAATGCAGAATTAAATGTTGGTAGCGCCTAGGGGAGTTGAACCCCTCTTTCGAGGTTGAGAACCTCGCGTCCTAACCGATAGACGAAGGCGCCGAAAGGGCGAATGAGGATTATAAAACAATTTTTGGAGGAAAACCAAACGTGTTTTTTTCGCCCCCGCGTTCGAATTGTGGTACGTACCACAATTTTATCAACAAAATTGACGAAAATTCCGTAAAAATGAGTTCTGCGACAGTATTTAATGGGCCTGGCGACAATGTTTTCGGGGGCTTGCGACATTCAGAAGCAGGGTCAGCGACAATAAAATAGACCCCAGCGACAATCGTGAAACGGGTGTAAAAAACTGTCGACGGCTGCTGCTGCGGTCCAATTACACCAAAGACCCATCGCCGCCCAATAGTCCCATTCACAAATGCGATCTCCAACATCCCGTCGCCGAGACATTTATGGTCCACGCCCGCCAAGAGCCCATCCGCCTCCGTTAGTTGAGCAACGGACGCCCAACCTTGACCTTATCGGCCAGGGTTTTTAAACTGTTAGTTTGGATGTTTCTCATTCATCACACCTATGGCACACAATTTATTCGAAACACGACAACATTTTGCGACCGGCGACGGTACGACCGGAACTTATTATTCGCTTCCGCAGCTTGAGAAAGCGGGCGTAGGGAACATCTCGCGGCTTCCGATATCGATACGGATCGTACTTGAGTCCGTATTACGTAATTTTGACGGCGGTAAAAAGGTGAGCGAGGCGAATGTTCGTGCGCTTGCGGCGTGGCAGGCGACTGAGGAACGCTCGGAAGAGATACCGTTTGTCGTTGCTCGCGTGATCTTGCAGGATTTTACGGGTGTTCCGCTGCTTGTCGATCTCGCGGCGATGCGGTCGGCGGTCGAGCGAATGGGCAAGAATGTTGGTGTTATCGAACCGCTTGTGCCCGTCGATCTCGTGATCGACCACTCGGTGCAGGTCGACTACGCGGGCAGCGAGACGGCGTATCAGCAGAATATGGAGATGGAGTTCAAGCGCAATGATCAGCGTTACCGCTTTCTCAAGTGGGGAACTCAAGCGTTCAACGGTTTTAGCGTCGTGCCTCCGGGGATCGGCATTGTGCATCAGGTCAATCTCGAATATCTCGCGAAAGGCGTTTTCGAACGCGAAGGCGTTTATTTCCCCGATTCGTTGGTCGGGACCGATTCGCATACGACGATGATCAACGGGCTCGGCATCGTCGGCTGGGGCGTGGGCGGTATCGAGGCAGAGGCCGGAATGCTCGGACAGCCGGTCTATTTCCTTACCCCGGATGTTGTCGGCGTTCATTTGACGGGCGAATTGCCGCAAGGTGCGACGGCGACCGATCTTGTGCTGAGAATCACCGAGATGCTGCGAAAGGCCAATGTTGTCGGTAAATTTGTCGAGTTTTACGGCGAAGGTGCGACGGCTCTCAACGCAACCGACCGTGCGACGATCGCGAATATGGCACCGGAATACGGCGCGACGATGGGATTCTTTGGTGTTGACGAAAACACCCTCGAGTATTTTGCGAACACAGGCCGCGATCAGGCCCAGATCGATACGATTCGCAATTATTACACGGCGCAGCAGATGTTCGGAATACCGCGTGACGGCGATGTCGATTATTCGACGGTCGTCGAGCTAAGCCTTGAGACGATAACACCTGCCGTTGCCGGACCTAAGCGTCCGCAGGACCGCATCGAACTTTCGAGCCTCGACGACCGTTTTATCGAGCTGTTTACAAAGCCGGTCGCCGATGGCGGTTACGGTAAGCAATCGGAGGATCTAGGCAAGCGATTTAGCGTGGCGATGGGCGCGCATCCCGCAGATCAGATCGAGGGCGGCGGCGAACAGAGTGCGAAATCGGTTCCCGAGTCGATCCACAGCACTGTTTCGCCCGACAATACGAACACCGAGACCGAGATCGAAATGGTCAATAACCGTCCGACACCGGACCGTGTTGACATTTCGGAAGACGAGTCTCCGATCGTGATAACAAATATCGGCAGCGGCGACGTGCTGATCGCAGCGATCACTTCGTGCACGAACACTTCGAATCCGTCGGTAATGATAGCGGCGGGTATCGTTGCAAAAAAAGCAGCAGAAAAGGGAATGAAGGTTCCCGCGTACGTCAAAACTTCGCTCGCTCCGGGTTCACGTGTCGTGACGGAGTATCTCGAAAAGGCAGGTCTGCAGCAGTATTTGAATCAGGTCGGGTTCGATCTCGTCGGTTACGGATGTACGACGTGTATTGGAAACTCGGGGCCGCTTGATCCGTCGATCGAGGAAGAAGTGGTTGAGAACGACATCATCGCCGCGTCCGTTCTATCGGGCAACCGCAATTTCGAGGCTCGTGTTCATCAGAATATAAAGGCCAATTTCCTGATGTCGCCCCCGCTCGTTGTTGCCTATGCGCTGGCCGGAACGGTGCTCAAAGACGTTGTTCTCGATCCGATAGGACAGGACCGCGATGGAAATGATGTCTATCTTCGCGACATTTGGGCTTCGCTCGACGAGGTCAAGGATTATCTCAAGGTGGCATTCGATCCCGAGACCTACAAGCGTCTGTACACCAAGTTCGCCGAGGAAAATCCTCTGTGGAACAGCATCGAGACGAGCGTTGGGCAGATCTACGAGTGGGACCGCGAATCGACATATATTCAAGAGCCGCCGTTCTTTGAGAATTTCTCGATGGAAACGGGCAGTTTCTCGGATATTCACAATGCACGGGCGCTCGCGATCTTTGGCGATTCTGTGACGACCGACCACATCTCGCCGGCCGGTGCGATCAAGGCAAATTCGCCCGCGGGGTTGTATCTGCAGGAAAAGGGCGTCGCGGCCGAGGATTTCAACTCGTACGGTTCGCGTCGCGGGAATGACCGTGTGATGCTTCGTGGTACGTTTGCCAATGTTCGTATTAAGAACACGATGGTCGCACCGGTCGAGGGCGGCTATACCAAGTATTATCCGAGCGTTTCTACCACCCCGTCAGCCGAAGCGGCTGCCACCCCTCCTAATCAAGGAGGGGAGTCTCAGGAGATGTCGATCTACGACGCGGCTATGCAGTACGGAATTGAAAAAACGCCGCTGATGATCTTTGCGGGCAAGGAATACGGAACGGGAAGTTCGCGTGACTGGGCCGCAAAGGGTACTGCATTGATGGGCGTCAAGGCCGTGATCGTCGAGTCGTTCGAGCGTATCCACCGTTCGAATCTTGTCGGCATGGGCGTTTTGCCGCTCCAGTTCAGGGATGGCAACTCGGCGGCAAAGCTTGGGCTCGACGGGACTGAGACGTTTGATCTTGTCGGCCTCGAATCGGGCGATATCAGGCCGCGTCAGAACGCGACGCTGCGGATCAAAAGGGCTGACGGAACGTCTAACGAAATTACTCTGACGCTGCGGATCGATACTCCAATTGAGATCGAATACTACAAGAATGGCGGTATTTTGCCTTATGTCCTGCGTCAATTGATCAGTCAGTCGAGCTAGGTGATGAAATAGTTTGAAAACCGGCGTTGATTGAGCGTCTTTTGACCTGTGGTGGATGTGCCGATTTATCTTGGCATTATCGCCAAAAAGTTGTAAATTTAGACTGCCGCTTCCTGCTGATTTTGCGCGTTCGGACGGAACTTGATCCAACTGCGTTTAAGGGGATTTATGAGAAAGACTTTTACCGCGATCTTCGCCGTGTGCCTGTTATTTTGTGGTGTCTCGGGCGTGACCGCACAGAGGACGTCAAAGGCACGCGTTGCCCGGCCTGTTGATATCGACAGGACGATGAGCTTCGAACGTGCAAATGCATACACCGACGGCCGCGGAGTGTGGGCTAGCTGGCAGCTCAATCCCAACGCGCGTGCACTTGGATTCGACGTTTACCGCTTGACTGCCGAGGGGCGTCAACTGCTCAACTCACAAGTGATCATTGGTTCGATGGCGGAACGCGGATTCTACTTCCCGGAGGGCCAACTTGGGGATACGTTTGAAGTCGAATGCATCAGATATGACGGGACCCGCTTCGTATCGCAGAGATTCGGAGCGGAATCGGTGCCAAGCCTTGAAGAAGTTTCGGGACGAAGTGCCGACGATCTTCGCACCGAGGCGCCGATTAGCGGAAATATTGAGAGTTTCGAGCCGGTATTGCCTCAGGAACTCAGGAACGAGGTCACGAAATCACGACAGCCATGGGACATGGTGAATCAGCGCGCAGTCGCCGTTCAGGTCGGCGTGAAGATCGGCATCAAAAAGGACGGTTTCTATCGTGTCACCAAAGCGGAACTCATGGCGGCCGGTTTTGACACCGCAGGCGACCCGACGAAATGGCAGCTCTTTGCCGGCGGTGTCGAACAGGCGATAATTGTCGAGCCCGCCGGAAATTATATTGAGTTTTATGCGAAAGCGATCAATACGATCGAGGCGGATACGCGCTACTATTTCCTGGTGAACGGAGCGACGACCGGAAAGCGGATCGGCACACGAGTCTCCCGGCCCATAAGTAGCCCGGTGATCGCGAAAAATTACCGCAGCGAGTTTAAGCTCGTCCAAAAGAAGAACTACATTTACGATATTCTGAATGGTGAAGCTGATAACTTTTGGGGCGACATTATTATTTCGGGGTTCCCGGCGAACATCCCATTCACTCTTTCGGGGATCGACACTACACAGTCGAAGGCGCTCATGAACGTGAGCTTTCAGGGATTTTCGACGTCGGCCCATACCGTGACCGTAAGCCTGAACGGAACTGTACTCGGTACGGTGTCGGGCAACTCACAGGTCCCGTTTTCCTCCGATCTGGTCGTGCAGACATCCGCTTTGATCGAAGGCCAGAACACATTGACCGTTTCGACTTCGGCGTCCGGCGACAATGTTCTCTTTGACTCGGTAAAGATCGATTTTGCCCGTCGGCACGTTGCCGACCAAAATCGTTTGGCGTTTTACACGACCGGCTATAGACGCGCTGTCGTGAACGGATTTACGTCACCGAATATTCGACTTTTCGATATAACTACCGATGGTGAGCCGATACAGGTCACGAATCTGAGTATTTCGCAAAACGGGCCAACATTCGATCTTAATCTCCCGGCGGCTCGTTCGAGAGTGTTCTATGCCCTTGAAGATTCGGCACCGTTTCAAGCCGCTTCGATCATTCCAAATTACGGCTCGTCGCTTGCCACGCCGACGCACAACGCGAACCTGATCATTTTATCGCACGGTGATTTCCTAACTCAGGCCGAGGCTTGGGCAAATTATAGGCGCTCTCAAGGATTCACAGTCGAGGTGGTAGATGTCGCAGACGTATTTGACGAATTCAATTTCGGCACGGCCGGAGCGGCCCCGATCACGGCTTTTCTTAGCTACGCCACGGACAACTGGCAAACGCCGCCGCAATATGTCCTGCTTCTCGGCGACGGATCGACCGACCCGAAAAACTATACAAATCGAGGATTTCAGAACCTCGTACCGGCGAAGATGGTGACAACTGTCTACATCGAGACGGGCAGCGACGAGGCGTTGGCTGATTTTAACGGCGACGGGCTGGCCGAACTTGCGATCGGCCGCATCCCGGCAAAGACGCCGGTCGAAGTTAGCAATGCACTTGCCCGCGTGATGGCATTCGAGAATCCAACTACGTTGGATCTGAACCGCGGAGCACTTTTCGCATTCGATGTGCCGAACGGCTACGACTTTGAGGGAATGAGCCACATTCTTGCCGATCAACTGCCCGCCGGGATGCCCAAGACATTCGTCAACCGCGGCCTCGGTTTGCCGCCTCCAAATCAAATGCAATTGGACCCGATGGCCCAGCAAAATCTTGTCAACGGTCTCAATGCCGGTATGGGGAGATATATTGTTAACTATTCCGGCCACGGGGTGACCGGTGCTTGGGTCAACAGCACTTTCTTTAGTGTGAACAACTTCAACGGCAATGTACTCAATCCTCAGGTGACCAACCCCAACCTGTCGGTTTATACGATGCTGACGTGTTTGAACGGCTATTTCGTGAATCCGTATCAAGATAGTTTGTCTGAGGTAATGTTCAAGCATCCAACTACCGGATCGGTGATCAATTGGTCATCGGCCGGACTGACAACGCCTGATGTACAGCTGACCATGGCTCAGCGATTTTACAGCCAGCTTGCTCTCGGAAACATGACCCGCATGGGCGACCTGGTTCGTGACGCTAAGACAATGATACCCGGCGGAAGCGACGTCAGGCTGTCGTGGGTCGTACTCGGCGATCCAACGCTTAAGGTCAGGTAACGATGTGATTTCGACAATTGAAAGGGCGTCCAGCTCGGACGCCCTTCTTTATTTGGTACTCGCGGCGGGATTCGAACCTGCGACCTCTTCCTTCGGAGGGAAGCACTCTATCCATCTGAGCTACGCGAGCATAATAGCTGATTATATCACTTAGCTTCTTCGCGGGGAACGATCTTTATTGTCTTGATGCGGACGGGCTCGACCGGGCGTTCGCCTTCTTTTGGCGTGACGCCTGAGATAGTGCGGACGTTGTTCATACCGTCAATGACCTTTCCAAAGATCGTATAGCGATTATCAAAGCCTGTTTCGCGTTTTAGAGTGATAAAAAACTGCGAATTGGCCGAGTTATTGTCCGGTCCGCGGGCGGCTCCGAGGATGCCGGTGTCATAGGGAATATCGGAAAATTCCGCTTCGACATTGGGTTTGCTCGATTTGCCGGTGCCGTCATTATTAGGATCTGCATCTTTCGAGAGCGGATCGCCGGATTGGATCACCGACGGATTGATCCGGTGAAAAGTCACGCCGTCATAAACGCCTTCCTTTGCGAGTTCCTTGAAACGAGCGACCATTTTAGGAGCGATATTTGAGTAAAGCTCCAATTTGATCGTCCCGTATGCGGGCGTTTCCATCTCGATAACGGCTATTTCGGGATCGGCGATCGGGGTGACGCCTTTTTTGACCTCAGCATTTGCGGTTTTCGCACCGTTCGCACTCTTTGTGCTGCTGCAGGAAATAACAAAAGCCGAGAGAATGATCAGAAAAACTGCTGTTTTGTACATATTAATTAGATCGTCTTTTCACTATCAATGATGATCGTTACCGGGCCATCATTCACGAGTTCGACATCCATCATCGCGCCAAATTCGCCCGTCGCTACGTTTTTCACGCTTTCGCGTGCTTTGAGGACAAAATACTCATACAACCGCGCGGCTTCACCGCCGCCCGCCGCCTTAATAAACGAAGGCCGCCTGCCGCGTCGCGTGTCGCCGTAAAGCGTGAATTGCGAGACTACAAGCATTTCGCCGTCGATATCGGTGAGCGATAGATTCATCTTGCCATCCGCATCGTCAAAGATCCGCAAGTTCACGATCTTGTCGACCAAATAATCTGCGTCATCGTTCACGTCGGAATGAGTGACGCCGAGCAGTACGAGCAGGCCACGACCGATCTCGCCGGTTAGGCGTTCTTCAACCGTTACTTTGGCCCGCGAGACGCGTTGGACGACGGCACGCATTATGCTTCTTCGATATAGACCTTGTTCATCACGACCGGTTCGTGAGGCTTGTCGCTGCCATTGCGGGGAACATTAGCGATCGCATCAACTACTTCATGACCCTCGATAAGCTTGCCGAACTTGGTATAGCTCGGCGGCAGCGGATAGTCTATGTGCATGATGAAGAACTGCGAGCCGTTGGTGTTCGGGCCCGAGTTCGCCATTGCGACGGTTCCTTTGTCATAAATACCGGCGTAGAGCTGCGAACCCTTATCAATTTCATCGTCAAACTTGCCGCCCCACGCCGATTCGCCGCCGTAGCCCTCGCCGAGCGGGTCGCCGCCCTGGATCATGAAATTTGGTATCACACGGTGAAAGATCACGCCGTCGTAATAATTCTTGCCCGCCAAAAGGCGGAAATTCTCGGTCGTTTTCGGTGCGTCTGCCTCTAAAAGCTCAAATTTGATCGTACCCTTGCTTGTTTCTATAACTGCAGTTCTGTTTGCCACTAAATATTCTCCTAAATCAAGATAAAACATTCGATAGCAGCGGCCACGCCGCTCTCATCATTACTTAAAGTTGTATAAAATTCCGGCCGTTCAAGCAACTTCGTGTCAGCGTTTCCCATTACGACGGCGGTTCCGGCGTACTCGAGCATTTCGAGATCGTTAAAATTGTCGCCGATGCACATCACGTTTTCGGCGGTCAGTCCGTTTAGCTCGGCAAGACGCGAGACGCCATGGCCTTTCGAAGCATCGGGCGGTAGAATGTCGAGCAAAGTAAAGTCGAGTGACGGATAGATCGTCGCAAGAAGCGTGATGTTTTCGCCGAATTCTTCTCGAAGGGTCGTCTCAAGTTCGATCATGCTCCGGCAGTTGCCGGAAAACGATATATGGACGATCTCGTGCGACTCGATCTCAGATTCGAGGCTTTCGACGTGAGCAACGCCGCTGCGGCCGATCTCGATTCCATGCAGATTCTCAGACCAACGCAAATACTTCTTGAGCGGAACATTGTCATCCGATATTCGATCGTATATCAGCGTTCCGAGTCCGTGCGGATCTGTACTCACGAGTGCATCGCCCCCAAACGCCTTGCCAACGCGGACGACTTCGAGGCTTGTTTCGGTCGACAATAGCGAACAATGTACCGTCTCTTCGGTAGCCGCAAACTTGAGCAGACCGCCGTTGTGAGTGATCAATGGGGCATTCAACTCAAGCTCACGCCCTACCGGCTGAGCATCCCGAAACCGCCGTCCGGTCGCGATCGTCACCAGAACACCGGCGTCCTCAGCCGCACGTATCGCCTCGCGATTAGCATCAGGAACTTGGCCCGATGAATTTAAGGTTGTGCCGTCAAGATCGAGGGCGAGGAGTTTGATCATAGGATTATTGCACCGATGTATTGTCATTTAGCTAACAAATGCGAATCTATACCAGACCGACATTTCTTCTTCGAGTAATCTCAATAACGTGAACAATGATCAGTGCGACCAATACAGGAATTGCAACCCAATCGATCCAATCGAGCCTCTCCAACAGCTTCGTGAGGACAGGTCTTTCTGGACAAATATCTCCTCCGAGGTAGCATCCTTGAGACCTCAACCGAATTGAATACAAATGCAAAAGAAAGTATCCGAAACAGATCGGAAGAGAGAGCCACCATCTCTTCGTGAAAAGCATTACCAAAAAAACGATGATCGCAAGAATGTGATAGCCAGGAAGAAAATACGAAGGCCCATCGGCTACAAGGCCGGAAAAGGATTCCTTCTCAAGGAAGGAAGGAAGAATTTGTTGCAAGAGTCGCAACACCACTATCAGGGCAAATAGCCCAGCGATAATGAGACCGGCTTTTCGAGTGTGAGGGTTCATCAATTACTAGTCGAATTATCAATGTTTGCCTTCTTCTCCAAGCGTTCCTTTTCTAACCACTGCTGATATTTCGCCTTGCCTTTTTCAAACTCTGCTGCCGAAGCGTAGAACCAGTGTGAGCCGTCGTTTAGATCGACGTTGCGGACGTAGAAAATGTAATCGTTTGGCTGCGGATTTAGGGCGGCGCGGATCGAGCTTTCGGTGACGGATGAGATCGGGCCGGGCGGGATGCCGGTTTTGATGCGGGTGTTGTAGGGCGAATCGACTTCGAGGTCGCTTTTGTTGATGGTGCCGTCCCAGCGGCCCATCATCTTGGCGATGTAAACGTTGGTCTGGTCGATGCCGAGCGGGATGTTTTTGGCGAGGCGGTTGTTGATGATGCCGGCAACGATCGGGCGCTCATTTTCAACTCCGGTCTCGGTTTCGATCAGTGACGCGATCGTCACTATCTCGTGCGGTGTGCGGCCGAGCGATTGGGCCTGCTGCGTCCATTCGGGTTTCCAGAATTTACGAAACTCATCGACCATTCGCTTTATGATCTCGTTTGGTTTGGCGTCGCGCGGGAGGTTGTAGGTCGTCGGGTACATATAGCCTTCGAGACTCTTGGCGGTCGGCGAGATGTCGCGGATGAGCGTGACGTCGTCCATCATTGTCAGTATGGCTTTGTCGTCGATGGGGGGCGTTTGCGGGAATTTCTCCGCGATGCGTTTGGCGATGTCGAAACGCGTAAAGCCCTCAGGAATTGTCAGCTTGATCGTTCGGTCGTCGCCTTTTTCGAGGATCTTCAAAACCTGCAATGTGTTGATGGGTGACGGGAATTGGTATTCGCCGGCCTGGAGTTTGCTTGCGTCGCCGAGTGTTCGGAGATAAAGCATGGTCGCCGTGGGGCTCGAGACAATGCCGGCGTCTGCGAGCTGCGAAATAATATCTCTCGGCGATGTGCCTTTCTCTATCTTTATGTATTCAGCGGACTTTGCGTGATCACGGGCCGTGTTTACGGAGCTATAGACCCAGTACGAGAAACCTGAGACGGCGAGAATGGTTAGGACTAACAGTGCAAATATTATCTTGATGAACTTCATAATACCGATAGAAAATCCACGGATACGCCGAGACGCGATCCGTGGATTTGTCAGATCCACCTGCGGTAGCCGGTGGTCTAAGATCCATGCCAAGTATCATTTAGCCTGTCGAAAAGGCGAGTTCAACCACCCGCTACCGCAGGTGGTT
>CAZVDM010000076.1:0-15737 GCA_964625555.1 uncultured Chloracidobacterium sp. | reverse complement strand
CGTGGTCTTTGTTTCATCTCACACACCCAAAACGTGGCGGGCACGGCTACGAAATCCTGCGGTCGCCGCTTGGGGATATTTTGTTGCTATCAACCTCAATTCATCCAGCAGCTCGGGCGAATCTTTTGCGACCTTTGCCGCAACTGTCATCGAAAAAACACGTACCGCTACCGGTTCCGCAGGATCGGCGAGCAGGTTGTAACAAGCGTCGAAAATACGCCCCTCGTACCGTTTGGGGATATCGACAAACTGCAGCAACCTAGCGACGTTTCGTTTGACTGCAACATGAGCGTCATCACGCTCAAGCTGTTTTATCAACACATTGAAATATGGCTTGACCAAAACCGGATTCCGCTCGATACAATAGCTGACAGGCCACGCGGCACGCTGTGAAACACGATAGACAGGCCCGAGCATCAGTTTTATCAGCTCATCAAATCTAGCCGCATCGTCGCCAACATAGTCCGCGATCTTTGTCGCTTGGTCTTTTGAGTGAACTTCGAGAAGTGCTTCACGAATGTCCATTACGCGATCTGATAAAACGCCTTGCGGCCGGGATACTTTGCCGATTCGCCAAGGTCCTCTTCAATACGAAGAAGCTGATTATATTTGGCAATACGGTCGCTGCGACACAGGCTGCCCGTTTTGATCTGGCCGGCGTTTGTTGCGACAGCGAGGTCGGCGATGAAACTGTCCTCAGTCTCGCCAGAGCGGTGCGAGATGACAGCGGTCATGTTGTTTGTCCGGGCAAGCTCAATTGCGTCAAGCGTTTCGGTCAGTGTGCCGATCTGATTGACCTTGATAAGGATCGAGTTTGCAGCGCCCGTCTCGATGCCTTTTTGCAGAAATTTGACGTTAGTGACAAACAGGTCGTCACCGACGAGCTGTACCTTATCACCGACCTTTCCTGTCAGGTTGATCCAGCCGTCCCAGTCGTTTTCGGCCATGCCGTCCTCGATCGAGATGATCGGATATTTCGAACACCAATCGGCCCAGTAATCGGCCATTTCATCGGATGATAGCTCGCGGTTATCGCTTTTCTTGAAGATATATTTGCCGTCTTTGAAAAATTCGCTGGCCGCCGGATCGAGTGCGATCATCACGTTCTCACCCGCTTTGTAACCGGCTTTGTCTATGGCTTCGAGGATGGTTTCGACCGCTTCGTCGTTGGATTTCAGGTTCGGCGCAAAACCGCCTTCATCACCGACCGAGGTCGAATAGCCACGCGATTTGAGCACGCCTTTGAGTGTGTGAAAGATCTCGGCTCCGGTACGCAGGGCTTCCTTAAAACTCTCGGCACCGGCCGGCATCACCATAAATTCCTGGAAATCGACGTTGTTATCCGCGTGAGCCCCGCCATTGAGGATATTCATCATCGGCACGGGCAGCGTTTTTGCATTGGCTCCCCCGATGTATCGATAAAGCGGCAATTCGAGAAACGCCGCCGCGGCCCTAGCCGTCGCCATTGAGACCGCCAGGATCGCGTTTGCTCCGAGGTTGGACTTGTTGTCGGTGCCGTCGAGCTCGATCATCTTCTGATCGATCAGCGTCTGATCCAGCGCGTCGAGGCCCTCGAGTTCGTATGTGATCTTTTCGTTGACATTTGCGACCGCTTTTTCGACCCCCCTCCCCAAATAGCGGTAATCATCACCGTCGCGAAGTTCAACGGCTTCGTTTTCGCCGGTCGATGCACCGCTGGGAACTGCCGCCCGGCCCTGTGTACCGTCCTCAAGTATCACCTCGGCCTCAATTGTGGGGTTGCCGCGTGAATCAAGTATCTCGCGTGCCCATATCTGATCGATCAAACTCATAAAAAATCTCCTGTATTTATATGAAAAATTACTTTGTAAAACCAATAAGATCGTCGAGCGTCGCAAAATATACCGCTGTCTTTCCTAGTGAGATCGCTCCGCTTGCGAAACCTGAATCGAGCATAACCGCCTCGCCGCCGCCTTTTGCTACTTTATAAAGACCATCAGTGAACATGGAGGCTTCGTCAAAAAAATAAATGCTCACGTCGTCAATGACGAAAGGCTTTGCGGACATTGTCTTCGCGATCGTGACGGCCTCGCCGCCGTTCTTCGACAACTTTTTCAATGCAAAACGCGAATTCCCCTCGTCACGAAGGGCGAAAAACAGGTCGTCACCATTCAATACGATCTCGTCAACATTCGCATTTCCGGTCGTTTGCAATATGGTCTGCAACTCGCCGCCGGATTTTGCCTTCTTGTTGATGCCGGCCGCCGTTTTCCAATAGACAAATCTGTCGTCTGTAACGATGCTGCCGGGGATCATCTGTTCTTCAGCAAGGATCTCAGCCTTTCCGCCGCTCTTTATGGCTGTATACACTGGCTTTGGAACGGACGGCGATCCGGCTGAGTAGTAGCCGTGATTTGCCCAATAAACGCGTTCATTATCGACTGCCAGGTCAATGCCGATCCCGACATTTTCGCTAACGACGGTTTCAGCAGTGCCGCCGTCCTTGGCAATTCGCAGAATGCTGCCGCCGGCATTCCAGTAGAGAAACTTCTCGTCCGCTACGAGGCCGCCTTGCTCTGTTTGCGGCATCCGTTTGCCGTCATCGAGGATGCTCACTTCGCCTGTTGCAAGATCGACCTTTCTCAGGCCATTCGTATCGGCGTTCGAGTCCGCGACCGTTCCCCCGATGATCACATAAGCATACTTCTCGTCGACGACAATATTGGAAATGTGCGAAAGCTGTTGTTCCTTACCGGCGATCTTTTTGCCTTTTGTCCACTCTGGGCCCTTTCCGGCTTGGCTGCAGCCCAGAACAACGAATGCAATGCCAAATAGAGCTGTCAGCAAATTTCGTCGCGTCTGTAAAAAGTTCATTATCCTTTGGACAAATTCGAGGTTCGAATGATAAATCTATCGCGAATATGGCGGAAAAACAAAGGTCCTAATCACCAACTTAAGGCTTCGAACCGTTTGCGGTCAATCTAACGCTGGTGATGCGTCGCTTGTCGACCTTTTCGACGGTAAATGTATGGCCGTTAAAGGGGACGGTTTCGCTAAAATCAGCGGTGCTGTTTGAAAGTAGATCTAACCAAATAAAGGAGGCGTCAGATTTGTTCTTTTGTCAGAAGATCAACGCACCTGGAAACACCTTGAAACACCAGATCCGGTGCTAACACTCGAAGTGCGCTTGACTCGAGGCTTAACTTCATCGATGACGCCAATCGTCTCATTATTGGTTTGTCTTCATCTTTTCAATTATTTCAGCATGTTTATCCAACATTTTTAGACGGAAATACAAGGTTTTCAACGATTCCATTGTCAACTTATCTGTCGGATTGATCTTACGTGCTCCTTCAAGATATAGAATTGCTTTTTTAAATTCGTTATCAGCTTTGTTTTTTTCAACTTCATATTTCTCGGGCTGATCACTCGGAATTGCATCGGCTATACCAACCTGTTTGACCCCTTTATTGTAGTAAAGTGCTCCCAGATTATAATAGGCATCAAAATAATCTTCTTTTAACTTAATGGCTGTTAGGTATGAATTAGCTGCATCATCCGGTTTCAGGAGTTTGTCATACATCGCTCCTTGTGCAAAATAAAATGCCGCATTTTGAGGATCCCGGGCAATCGCGATCTCCAGATACTTAACAGCTTCATTTACTTGATTTTTATAAATATAGGTATTAATTATTTCAACCAAAAGAGGACTTTCCTGTGGATATTCCTTCGAACCTTCCTGTAAGACCCTTAAAGCTCCATTAATATCTTTCTTTTGAGTATAGCTACTTGCGATCAATAGATATGTTTTTGCTCCATTGAACTTGTATTTTGCTGCTTTTGAAAAATACTCAATGGCTTTGTCGTAGTTTTGTGCATTGTATGCAGCTAAACCCGCACTGAAAATGATCACTGTATCAACAGCATTAGGATCATCAGCTTTAAGTAATGGTGTTTGTTGAATAGCCAAGATCTGCTCATAAGATCTCAACGCTTTTTCATAATTTTCTTCTTTAGAAGCAGCAATGGCCTGATTGGTAAGATCTTCAATTAAAAACGTAAATTTGATCTTCACACTTTCCGAGAAACCATCTTTGTCATCCAGTTGGATAACTTTCATGTAAGAATCAAATGCTACGGTAAGCGGATCGCTGTTGAGCTTTTTGTAATTCTCATTTTTTGAATTAAAAACGGCCTGGTAAATTTCACCACGGACTTCCCATGTTCTTGGCCAGGAAATTGAACTTTCAGTATTTGGGTTGTTTGAATCAATAGCTTCTTCGATCGCTTCGATCGCCTTGTCAAGCTTCCCGGCTTCCTTAAAACGTGAAGCGCTGGTTACCTTATCGAATACAGGAACTTTGCCATCCTGAGCGAATACGGATGTTACGGCAATAAGTAAAGTAAATAAAATTATTGTTCTCTTCATTTTAGTTAATGGTCGGTCATTCTGCTGTAAACTGGAAATCGGGGTCAGGCCTTCGATATTACGATTCCCGTTCGATCTCAATTTGGCACTCTTCGCGGACATTTCACAGGCCGTTCCGGCCAGTTTGGCGATCCTTCACTAATGTCAGTTTCTGCCTGTTGCGGGTTTGTGTCAATACTCATTTGGGTGATGGGTACTGGGTGACAGGTAATTGGAGAAAAGGTTCAGGGCCTCGAAAATGCAGAAACTCATGCATAAGGAGACTGAGTTTGCAGCACAAAGAACCATTCCCCATTTCACCAGTCACGTTTCACGAACTAGTGTTGCAGATATGCACTGTTGCCGCATCTCTGCAAAACATGGCAAGATCGAAAAAGTAGATCTTTGCAAATTAATAAAACACGCAGGACAGCCGGGACAGTCGGCCGTTCCTACCTTATCAGTTGCGGCGAGTTAATTTGAGACGGTTTATTCGGCGTCGGTGGAGCGGGGCTCGGTCGGTGTCATTCTGACCTGTTTGATACGCCGCCTTTCCACGTTTTCAACGATGAACACATGCCCGTTGAAAGGCACCAGATCGCCTTCATTCAGTATCCGCCCGGCCTCGGACATAAGAAATCCGGCAATGGTGGTGTAACCGTCGGAGATGGGAAGGTTCATTTCGAGGCGTCGATTCAGATCGCGGACCGCGAGTCCGCCATCGAGCAGAAAGCTGCCGTCCGGTTGCTCATTGATCTGCTCATTTACTTCTTCGTCGTGCTCGTCTGAGATCTCGCCGACGATCTCTGCAAGGAGATCGTCAAGTGTGATGATCCCTTCGACGCCGCCGTGTTCATCTACGACAAAGCCAAAGTGGAATTTCTCCTTTTGCATCTGCCTGAGCACATCTTCCAAATGCGCCGTATCGACGACATAATTCGGTTTGTGAATAACATCGGCAAGTTTGAATGCCTTTGGACGTTTTAGGTAAGTGACCAGATCTTTGCTGTGGATAAATCCCGCAATATCATCGAGCGAATCTCGAAAAACGGGTAATCGTGAATAGCCGTGTTCCTGAAATGAAGCCACGATGTCATCAAAGTTACTGCTCTCTGGTATCGCGACGATCTCAGTTCGCGGTATCATGGCCTCTTTTACCGTCGTGTCGGAAAATTCAAACACACGGTTAATCAGGCGCTGTTCTTCCTCATTCAAATGTCCGCTTTCCTGAGAGAGCTTTATCAGGCTGCGGATCTCATCTTCGGTATAGCTGGAGCCATGTTCGCCTGACGCATTTAGTCCGAAAAGCCGTACAGTTTTTGTTCCGGTCCAATCAAGCATGCGGATCGGATAGCTGAATATCTTGTAAAACAACTGAAGCGGGACCGCCACCAGGAACGAAACGCGCTCAGACAGCTCGAGTGCTGCGGTTTTCGGTGCCAATTCGCCAAATACTATATGGAGAAATGTTATCAGTGAGAATGCGATAGTAAACGAGATCGTATGCAATACCGGGCCCGAAGAAAGAAATCCAGCACCGGTAACATCACCCAAATAGATCAACCACGGCTCGAGCAAAGCCGAGACGACCGGCTCGCCGACCCATCCCAGTCCAAGCGAAGACAACGTGATACCCAGTTGTGTCGCTGAAATGTAGGCGCTCAGGTTATTGAGCATTCGCACGAGCCGTTTGGCAGCAGTATCGCCTTCGGCAGCAAGTGCCTCAATACGCGACTTGCGAACAGCGACCAGAGCAAACTCGCTCGCAACGAAAAAGCCGTTCGCAAGCACGAGAAATACTACCAAGAGTATTTTGGCAAGCGTTACCAAAAGAGTTGGCACTTCGGGTGCAGTCTCGATCTCAGCGGCAAAAAGTAGAAACAAACTGGCAGGGTCGTCCATTAAGGAAAATTGTTAAATAGATCGCTCGGCGATCTTAGTATCCTCTCCATACCCGCGGATCTCATTAACGGATCTGTGCGGGTGAAAGTCAAAAGTATAGCATATATCGCTTTTTCACCACTAAATACAAAATTTCAACGAATCCTGACATCGATCATCTCCTCGATCATCATTCGGCACGAACCGCAGCCGAGTCCGGCGTTACAGGCTGTTGACACGTCCTCGAGCGATACGGCGCCCGTTTCGCGGATCACGGCTTCGATACGCCCCTCGGTGATGCCAAAACATGTGCAGATCAATGCCTGTTCACCGGCAAATTCCTCGATCCGGGAAACGCGGAATGCAGCGAACGCCGAGCGGAGGGCCTGAATGCTGGCTTCGATACACTCGCGGCGGGCCGCCGGAACATCTCCAAGTTCATTTTGAGCAAACTGGGCCAGTTCGGTATCGGACAGCCCATGAAGGTCGGTAAGCTTACGCCCTGTCAGGCTTTCAGCCAATATTTCGGCTCCCGCGGCCATATAACCGCAGCCGTTCGATCGAAATGTCACCGTGTCGATCGTCGATCTTTCCGTTTTGATCGAGAGGTAGAATCGCACGAACGAACCACATCGAAAGCTGGCTCCGGTACCGACAGCATTTGCGTCGCCTTCCCGATGAAGATGGCAGATATCTGTAAGTCGGTTCGCGATGTTTTTCGGATAAGCCACGCCATTGATGTTAAATGCTAACGAACGAATCGCAAATCGCCGCAGGTCTGCTTTTACAAATTGCGCCTAACAATTTACGATTGATTTGTTATGCATTTTCGTTTGTTTTGCCTTATCGCGGTTGCCGTTTGTTTTGCAGTCTCTTGCCAGCGGGCAGCGGCACCGGTCTCTGTGTCAAACAGGCCGGCTTCGATCAACGACGTTCCGCAGACGAATGTACCGATGCCGCCGTCAAAACCGCTTACCGAAATGAAATGGACACTGCCCGGCGGTGTTGAACATACGTTGAAAAACCACGCCGGTAAAGTCGTGATCCTCGATTTTTGGGCCACATATTGCGGACCGTGCCGCGAGGAAATTCCTCACCTTAATTCGATCCTGGCAAAACATGGCCCCGACAATATAGTAATTATCGGCCTGAATGTCGGCGGTGACGAAGACCTCAAACTCGTGCCCGAATTCACCAAAACGACAAAGATAGACTACCCGATCGCATTGCCCGAGGACGCTCTCAACCAATTCATATTTGCCACCGACAGTTCGATCCCTCAAACCGCCGTCTTCGACCGTAGCGGCCGCCTCGTCAAAAAATTCATCGGATACGGTCCTACGGTCAAAGACGAACTGGACCGTACAGTCGAGATCGCGCTGAGCCGCCCTGCCGCCTGATCGTTCTCAATAAGAAAATATATTGGCCTTTGTGAAAACTTGGGTTGGCACCGATATCGAGATCGAAACCAGCCCAAATTGAGGGAGAATTGTTGGGACGCTCTCGCATTCCCGAAACTACTCCCGTTAGTCGGCAATGGGATCCATCATTGAATTGCTCCCGCTACCGGAATATCACTGCTCAGGCCGAATTGCTGAGGTGATGATTGGCCCTGGATGTACCATGTGCCATTTCGGTAAACGGCGATATCCATTCGACCGTCACCGTCGTAATCTGCAGGCACAGGCTTGTCCGTCGAAATGCCCCAATTCGACCTCGATGCTATCCCATCCGAACTCCTCAGAACGTACCAATCGCCGGTCGACGGTCGAAAGACCGCGCTGTCACATCGACCGTCGCCGTCATAATCACCCGGAACGATCTTATCGGTGCTAAGCCCAAACGGATGGACTCTGTACGTATTTGTGCCGCTTTGAAGAACGTGCCAGGTTCCGTCGCCCGGACGAAAAATACTGAGATCACTGCGTCCGTCACCGTCAAAATCAGCGACCGCACCCCTGTTTACACTGATTCGTGAAGCGAAATATATGTCGCCGAGGCCAAGTGTTCCCGTGCGATTTGATGAAAGGTATATGACCGATTCATCGGGCGAGAGAGATGGTGTACTTGTACTGCCGGCATTAAGATCCGGAAGCGGGACGGGCGTATTCCATGGCGACGAAATGGAAGCTCGGGTCGAGAAAAATATTCTAAATTCGGTCGCAGGTCCTAGTCGATTTGAACTGATATATATAGTTAATCCGTCGCGGCTGATCGCAATTCCGCGCTCGGAGGCCGGGCTGTTCAATTCGTTGACGAGTACCGGAGGATTATACGTCCCATCCAGATTGTTGTAGGCCTGATATATGTTTCCGAGCCCTGTTTCCGCCCTGTCGCTCCAGAAGAAGAGTGATTCCTGTCCAGTCGAGGCTTCCATATAATAGACACCGCCGACGTCCTGCCCTGCTGAATTGATCACCGGTCCGAGATTCACCGGAGTCGTCCAGCTAAAATCGTTGTTCGGATCGGTCCTCGTTGACATATATATGTCCGGACCGATGCTTCCGGGACGGTTGCTGGTCAGAAACATCTTGAGCCCGTCCGCCGAAATATTCGAAACAGTTTCGTTGCTGCTCGTATTGATCGTTGTGCCGAGATTTACCGCAGGTCCCCATGCTCCCACGCTTATTGCCCGCTGCGATACCCATATGTCGTTACCGCCTTGGCTTCCGGGACCTGTCTTGTTGGTCGTAAAATATAGGCTCAAGCCGTTAGGTGCCGGAGCAGGCGACTGTTCCATATCGGCCGAATTGATATTTGCTCCCATGTTCTGCGGCAGTCTAAACGTTGAAAAGTTCGACGCGGCCGCCGATTGACCTCTTATGGAAGCAGTAAAAGCCGTTGGTAGGATGAACGCGGATGCGAATAAAAAAATGGCATTTGCAAATAGAAATCTCTCTACTGATTTGATGGTCATTTGGTTTCTCCTTTAGCTGAAGGTTTGTTTGCCATACTCTCGCGTGGCAAATTGGCGGCTTTTCATGCCCGGATCTGTGATATAGTTTCTGCAATCTTTCGATTGACTCGACAATATATCCGGCTCGGAGATTAGTCTTGAGAATTCAGAGAGATTTCCGTGAGAAAGTTGTGAGAGTTCGGCATGCACACACAAAATGCCAAGATCTATGTCTTCGAGGACTTCCGTTTCGACACCGGAGAGAAGACACTCAAATTGCGCGGGACGATGATCCCGATCACACCTAAAGTATTCGAGACACTACAGTTATTTGTCGAGCACCCCGGCCATTTGATCGAGAAAGACGAATTGATGCAGCGGCTCTGGCCAGACCGCTTTGTCGAAGAAAGCAATCTCACATTCAACATCAAAATGCTTCGCAAGGCTCTCGGCGACGATGCGCAAAAACCGACATTCATCGATACTGTTCCCAAACGCGGTTATCGTTTTATTGCGGACGTGAAGCGCGTTGAAGCGAACGAGGAGCAAAGAAGAAAAGGAGAAGAGGAGAAAGAAACCGGCTTGCCAGCCGACGCTCTTTCCTCCGTTCTCCCAATTTTATCGTCTCATCTTCTCCCGGTATCATCTTCTCGCAAGGGTGCCGTTGTCGCTCTGGCGGATTGGCGGCGCGAAGCAAATGAATACGAGAGGCGAGAACAGGATTCGGCGTCAACCAGGCCCCAAGAATCAGTCGAACAAATTGTCAGACCGGAATTAGTTCCGGCAAAGCCGGGCAGTGCGAGGAAACATTTCCCTAAACCTAAATATAGCTTTCAGCTTTTTGGATTGGCGACATTTCTCATCGGAGCAGTCGCTTTCGGTTATTATTTTTACGGTAAGAAAGAGGGTCCAAGCGCGGACGGAAAAAAATCAATCGCCGTGTTGCCGTTTAAGCCTTTAAACGCCGACAGCCGGGATGAAGCGCTTGAAATGGGAATGGCCGAAGCTCTTATCACCAGCCTGAGCAATCTTAAGCAGGTAGTGGTGCGACCGATGAGCGCGGTGCGTAAATACACAGACCTTCAGCAAGACTCTATTAAAGTGGGTCAGGAACTGCAAACAGAAGTGGTCCTGGACGGCAGCATTCAGAAGGCGGGCGAGCGCGTCAGAGTGACGGTGAAATTGATAGACGTAGGCACCGGCATGCCCCTGTGGTCAGAACAATTTGACGAGAGTTTCACAGATATCTTCAAGATGCAGGACTCCATCGCTGAACGTATTACCAACGCCTTGGCTCTCCGTCTAAGCAGACAGGAGAAAGAACAGTTAGTTAAGCATTACACGGATAACCCAGAGGCGTATCAACTTTATCTGCAAGGTGAATACCTATGGCTCAACAGGAGAAAAGACAACTGGGCTGAGAATGCTTTGACATATTACCAGCGGGCGCTGGAAAAGGATCCTAATTTCGCTCTGGCTTACATTGGGATAGCAGAGTGCTACATAAGGCTAAGCGGTCTACGAAAACTGTCGGGCCGCGAGGCGGAGATCAACGCCAGATCCAACATAGTGAAGGCACTTGAGATCGATGATAATTTGGCTGAGGCGCACAACGCGTTGGCTGAGTTGAAGTATCAATATGAATATGATTGGGCGGGTGCCGAGAAAGAGTTTAAGAAAGCGATTGAATTGAATCCGAATGTCGCGGCGATACGTTTAGCTTACGGCTGGTTTCTGATGTCAGCGACGCGTTTCGACGAAGCAGGTGCTGAGATCGAAAAGGCGCGGGAACTTGACCCGAGTTCACTTACGATCAACATCTCCAAAGGATGGTTTTTTTATTTTTCGCGGCAGTATGATCAAGGCATCCAGCACTTCCAGAATCTTATTACGGTTGAGCCGAATTCTCCCGGCTCCCATCATGCGCTTAGCCAACTTTATCAACAAAAACAGATGTATCGGGAAGCCTTCGAAGCGTTCATAAAGCACCAGAGCTTGATAGGAATGCCGCCGGAAGAAGCGGAAGAACTTCAAAAGGCTTTTAAGGTTTTCGGATTCCCGGGTTTTCTTCGTAAAATGCTCGACACTCGTGAGACGAAAGCTAAAACCGAATATGTATCTCCCGCCGAATTTGTCGTGCCCAATACGCTCCTCGGACAAAAAGATGAGGCATTCGCATGGCTCGAAAAAACTCAAGATGAACGGAACCCTTTTATCGTCCATCTCAAAATGAATCCGGTATTCGACAGCTTGCGCGGCGACCCGCGATTCGATGAATTGGTCAGGCGGGTCGGCCTGAAATGAAACCGCTCGTTCACCTCACCAATTTTCAAACGGACGAAGCTTCAACGTTGCCTATTCGCAGGATGGCAAACAGGTCGCCTTCTCCAGCGGCGCACTCTATAGGGATATTGTCTTGAACAAGAACTCAAATTCTAATTAGGGTTTTCGTCTTCACGAATCTATGTAAAATGTTTAAGAACTCCAGTGCTGCAAATTGTTCGTGACATTACCGTCGGAAACGGCAGCCTGTTTGTAAATCTTGACGACAATTATCCGATTCGCGATAATCATTTTCCGCATGCCGCGTAGTAGAATCGTACGTCGATCAAGATCTGATAATTTATCGATGCCAGCGTAGTTTGCGGGACAGAGATGATCGCTGCCCCGCGTTGAGTGTGGGAGTTTCTTTGTCAGCCGCTTTTAGTCATTTCGTTTTTGCAAATTATGATTATAGACGTACTGACCAACGGCGTGGCCTTGTCGTTCTCCGGCATCCTGATCGTAGCGGTAATGAATGCCGCCATAGACACGCGCGTCTGCAACATCGTCGGTGATCACCCTAAGATCGGAATAGTTGCGCACGATACCCGGTGCAAGCGGATGCCATACGGTTATCGAATGCCCGCGTCTTCCGTAGGCTCTTTCTAGAACCGTGCGTGCCGCACCGCTTCCCGTCCCATGGTTCGACGGGTATCCCGGGAAACACGGTGTCGAGATCAGCGGAGTAAATGCACCCGCAGTAGTCCATTTGTTGCCATCCTCATCGCCGCGAGGGATGGCTGTTACCGGACGCCAGGTTCCGTAAAAATATTTACTTTCGAATCCCGAAATGTAGGCATCGTTGATGGCAATGTTCATCAGCGCCATGGTGCGTGCAGTAAATGTAATTTCATCGTTTCGGGTGCTCGCGATCTGCAGGAGCGCATAGTTCCACGTCCAGTGTCCGGGACCGACTGCGTAAAGCCGGGCGACTTCCGTGCGGTCCTGTGAACGCTGTGTGCTGTTTACGTCCCCGACCGCCTGGACCTCATTATAGTCTTGCCCGTAAACACCGCTGCGGAGCGGCGGCGGCGGCTCGGAGCGAAACTGAGATGAGCTTTCGATCCCGAATGGCCGGAGGTTGGGCCAATGTCGGAAAACACCACCGGTGCAGCCCGGGGTGATCTGCCACTCATAAGGATCCGTGTTAGTTGGAAGATGGACCAAGGGCGGAGCGGAGCCGTCATTTGTTCGATTTGCGATCATTGCCGCCGCTGCCGCTATGCCCACCGCAATACCGTCGGTCTTTGCCTGCCCGTCAGGAATAGCCGCGAGCGATAGGTCACGCTGTTGATCGAAAAAAGCAGTCTGCGCCGGCACGAAAGCTACAAGTGCTCCGTGGGCCGCAGTGACCGCTGCTGCTTCCGGCGATGCTCCCGCCGGTGCGCTGATCGTGCCAAGATAAGGTTCGTACTTGCCGGTTATCGCGTTCACGGCCTCAAAGACCGCAAGCTGTACCGTTGTCATCATTCGGGCCGCTGTAAACGGAGGGCCGTTCGGAAGGATCCTGGTGATGGCGATCTCGTTCCACTGTCGCACGACCGCGTCACTTGTGATCAAATCCTGACTCCGTGGAGCCTTGGGCTTCGCCTGCGTCGGGCTGAACGCAAACATAATTATCGAGATCGCCGCTAACACGCAAATATGCGCCTTTGTCCTTTTGATTGTCATGTTCATCACTTTGTTCTCCTTTTTTCTCGAATTCACTTTCGTTTCGAACCTTGCACACTGACCTTCTCGATACTTTCTAAGAGCGAAAACTCCTGCGACATATTTGCTCCTATCATTCGATTGCGAGACTTTAGATCCTTTGTGCAGAACTTGTCTTGAGATTTGGCAGAGATATCGGTGAGAGATTTGTGAGAGGGCCGTGTGTCCCTGCAAACAAAAAAGCTCGACGAGTTTCAAGACTTCCGTATCGACATCGAAACCAGGCTCGGTTGATGGAGAATTGTTGAATTGCTCCCTCGTTTCTGAACCTTCGCCCGTTTGTCGGCGTTGGGACCTATCATTGACTTGCTCCCGCAACCGGAATATCGCTGCTCAGGCCGAATTGCTGATAGGTGACTGCTCCGTTCGAACTCTGGGCGATATACCACGTCCCGTTACGAAAGACCGCAGCATCCGCCCGTCCGTCGCCGTCATAATCGGCGGGAGTCGGAATGTCCGCAGCGATCCCGAACTGAAACGCGGTAAAGCCTTGTGTACTTTGCAGCAGATACCAGGTTCCGTTCCGATATACTGCCAAGTCCGTTTTGCCGTCGCCGTCGTAATCGCCGACAACAGGGATGTCCACAGCAAGACCAAAATTTGCTACCGCATAGCCTTTACTCGAGCGGTTCATATGCCATTCGCCACTTCGATAAACCGCCTGATCGGCACGTCCGTCACCGTCGTAATCGGAAGCCACGGGTTTGTCAGTTGAAATGCCGAACTGAATTGTGTTGATCTGATTATTTGAGAGGTCGAGCAAGATCCAGGTCCCGCTTCGGTAAACTGCTAATTCTGCTCGCCCGTCGCCGGTATAATCAGCCGGAACCGGGATATCGTTTGGCATACCGAAATGGACCGCCCCGAACGTGTTATTCGAGCTATTAACTCTCCACCAGGTTCCGTCGCGGTAAATGGAAATGTCCGTTTTACCGTCCGCATCATAATCTGCCGGAGTGATCTTGTCTGTCGGGACACCAAAGTGTGTCGCCGACGAGCCGTCCGTTGATCTATTCAAATACCAGACCGCTTCCGTCGGACGGAAAACGGAAATATCTGATCGCCCATCACCGTCAAAATCATACCCGGCTGTTCTGGAGCCAGTGGCTCCGGATTGCACTTCAAACGCCCCTATGTCCACGGTCGTTCTGCCGTCATTGTTTCCGTCGCGGATACGCGCAAAGCCAGTTCCGCGTTGGTCAAATGCATGTAAGAGCGGGCTGATCAAACGATTGAGGCCTTTGTCAATTGCAGGACTTCCGACGATAAGGGCATGCGTGGGAGTTGTGCCGCCGTTGTTTTGCAGCGGCCCGAGCAGCGGATCGACGCCAACGATATTACCGTTGACGCCGTTCGTGATGCCGCCCGACGAGGCAGCATTGCTGATGAGATTGTAGTGGGCTATTTCAATGGTGCCGTAAATATCGCCGTTGGGTCCGGTGTTGCCCGCGACGAGGGTGTTACTGAGCGCTTCGATCGAATAGTCCAAATAAGCGCTATGAATACCACCACCGTCGTTGTTCGAAATGGTGCCATTGGTAACACGAACCGTACCGATGTACTCTTTGGCTGTATTGAAAATGCCGCTGCCGCGCTTTGCCGAATTACCGGAAATCGTGCTGTTGTTTATCGTCAGTGTACCGTCCTCGTTATAGATCGCACCGCCATTGAAGTCATAGTAGGATCCGCCGCTTCCACTAGCTGCGTTGCCCGAGATAGTACTGTTTATAATGGTCAGCGGGCCGCCATTCCAGACAGCGCCGCCTCCGCCAGCTGTGTTGCCCGAGATGTGGCTATAGCTGACGGTCATCGTGGCGCTATTACCTAATCCGCCGTCTGCAAGTCGAGCTGTGTTGCCTGAAATGACGCTGTTTAATACCGTCATCCGGTTGAAGTTGCGAATGCCGCCGGCAAAATAACCTGCTGAATTGCCGGAGATAATGCTGCTGCTGACCGTTAGCGTGCCAGCGTTGGTAATGCCGGCGCCATCATTTTCTCTACCATCTTTGATCGTCACGAAGCCGATCTCTACCGTAACGCCCGCGTTGATGTAGAAAACCCTCGATGTATTGTTGCCGCTAATAGCCAGTAGGCTCGCCCCTGGCCCTTGGATCGTCAGGTTCTTGTCGATGACAAGCTGGCCTGACGTCAGCGTGATCGTGCCCGTTACGGTGAATTCGATGTCGTCACCGGACGCAGCTCCCGCAATCGCCTGCCGTAGGCTGTCTCCACCGCTGTCGCTCGTGTTCGTGACAGTGAGCGTCGTCGCGTAGATATGGAGTGACGTCAGGGCAGAGAATATTAGGGCTAAAAGAAAATGTTTGATCGTCATAACTTTCACCTTATTTTCAACCGTCCTTCAAGGGTCGGACCGATTTGGTCCTTTTAGGCGGCCGCAGCGAATGCTCCGGCCCGCGGATCACTGAACACCTGCGACCGGTAGGTCGCTACTCAAGCCGAATAGCTGAGGTGATGATTGCCCCTGGACGTACCATGTGCCATTCCGATAAACCGCGATATCCGTTCGTCCGTCACCGTCGT
>CAZVDM010000075.1:0-15973 GCA_964625555.1 uncultured Chloracidobacterium sp. | reverse complement strand
TATGAAAGGTGTCGTATTAGCCGGAGGCTTGGGTTCGCGCCTGAGTCCGCTGACGAGAATTACAAATAAGCATTTGCTGCCTGTTTTTAACCAGCCGATGATCTATTATCCGATCAAGGCTCTTATAAACGCGGGAATTGACGACATAATGATCGTCACGGGCGGTAATTCGGCAGGCGATTTTCTGAAGCTGCTGAGAAACGGCAAGGACTTTGGCCTTAAGCATTTGAACTATACATATCAGGAAGGAGAGGGCGGCATAGCTGACGCGTTGGGCCTGGTCGAGCATTTTGCTGACGACGGGCCGATCTGCGTGATCCTCGGCGACAACATCATTGAGGGCAACATCCGTGCGGCTGCGGATGAATTTAGGGCACAAGGGAATGGAGCTAAGATCCTGCTCAAGAAAGTACCTGACCCGCAGCGGTTCGGTGTTCCCGAATTGGACGGCGATCGCGTTTTGAATATCGAAGAAAAGCCAAGCGACCCGAAATCGGATATGGCGGTCATCGGTATTTATTTCTACGACGCGACGGTTTTTGATGTGATCAAAACGCTGGTGCCGTCGGGCCGCGGCGAACTAGAGATCACAGACGTAAATAACCATTACATAAAACGCGGCGAGATGACCTGGAACGAACTCGACGGGTGGTGGACCGATGCCGGTACATTTGAAAGCCTTCTGTTGGCATCAAATCTAGTTGCGAAAAGCGGTGCGAACAAAATATGAACTTTATCGATGCAGACATTAGAGACGTTGTCGTATATCCGCTGAAAAAATATTACGATGACCGCGGATGGCTGGCGGAGCTATTCAGACACGACGAGCTCAAGGAAGAGTTTTATCCGGTGATGTCGTATATTTCATTTACTACTCCGGGCATTCAGCGGGGCCCTCACGAACATGTCGACCAGGCCGACCTGTTTTGTTTTATTGGACCCTCAACATTCAAAATGCGGATGTGGGACAACCGGCCCGATTCGCCGACCTTCAATCATCGGATGACGTTCTTGGCCGGTGCTGAGGACCCATTGGCGGTCGTTGTACCAAAAGGCGTCGTGCATGGTTATAGAAATGTCGGGGACATTGACGGTATGGTGATAAACTGTCCGAACAGGCTATATATGGGCGAAGGTAAAGGTGAGCCGATCGACGAGATCCGTCACGAGGACGACCCGGAGACGATCTATAGGATGGATTGATAATTAAGCTCTGTTGTCTTGTGATTTGCAAGATCCGGCAGGCGGCGGCGACTTGCCCGCACATTCGTATGGCCGAACGCCACCGAAGGCACGACCTGAGGCCGCTTTTGGCTCAGCCGCCTGCCGGCCAAACATCATTCAATGAAGATCGTCCGTATTATCGCCCGCTTAAATGTCGGGGGCCCGGCCCGTCACGTAGTATGGCTTACCAAAAAACTGCGGCACCCGGAATTTGAGAGTGTCCTCATCGCGGGAACGGTTCCCGAAGGCGAAGAGGATATGAGCTACTTTGCTACTGCGAACGGTGTCGAACCGGTCTATATTGCGGAACTCAGCCGCGAGCTTTCTCCCAAGGATATCGTCTCGCTCGTTAAGATATATTGTGAGATCGTCAGGCAAAAACCGGATATTATTCATACCCATACGGCTAAGGCGGGAACGGTCGGCCGCGTGGCCGCTTTTTTTTATAAATGGCTCACGCCGGGGACGCTTATCGGCCGGCCCCGAAATGTTAAGGTCGTTCACACATTTCACGGCCACGTTTTTCACAGTTATTACGGAGCAGCAAAAACACGGGTCTTTCTGATCATTGAGAGAGTTTTGGCGAGGTTTGCCACCGATCGCATTGTGGTAATTACGCGGCAGCAGTTCGCCGAAATTCACGAAACATTTCGTATCGGCAAGCGAGATCAGTTTTCGGTAATTCCGCTCGGCATCGACCTGGAACCTTACAAAAACAGTGATGAAAAACGCAATTTCCTGAGACGCGAGTTAGGTGTCGCGGCCGATGAGATGATCATCGGTTTCACCGGACGGCTGACGGAGATCAAGAACATTTCGCTGCTTCTCAAGGTTGCGGCGATCTACAGAGATTCCGGCGAAACTCCCGCGGTCAGGTTTGTGATCATCGGCGATGGGAACCTGAGGAAACAACTGGAAGACCAGGCAGCGGAATTTGAGCTAAGCGGATCGGTTTCATTTATCGGTAATCGAGATAACGTCGAGGACCTATTGCCGGGAATGGACCTGATGGCCTTGACGTCAAAAAATGAAGGAACGCCGCTATCGTTGATCGAGGCCATGGCCTCGGGCGTTCCGTTCATTTCGACGGCTGTTGGCGGCGTGGTCGATCTCGCAGGCGATACAGTCGAGCTTCACGAGGGATTTCGAATTTGCGAGCGCGGAGCCGTCGTGGATGACCTTGAACCCGAACATTTCTTCAGATGCTTGATTTATCTTCTGAAAAATGAAAAATTACGAGAAAGACTCAAACGCGACGGCGCCGCATTTGCTTTCTCAAAATATTCCGTCGATCGGCTAGCCGATGACATCGCATCGCTCTACGCGGAGATAAACGCAGAGCGACACGGCACGCCGGGTCCTGTTTAGAATGCTTCAACTCACATCAAACCCACTTCTGATAGGCGGCATTAGCGTGATGCTTGGCATTTTGATGACGCTGGTGGTCAGGCATTATGCGACGGCACGCGGATTCGTCGCGAAACCAAAATCTGACCGTTGGCATAAAAGGCCGACGGCGATGATGGGCGGCGTGGCCATCTTTCTTACCACGATAATAATGTACGCCCTGTTCGTGCCGCCGACGCGCGACTCGCTGGCACTAATGGGCGGGAGTACATTCCTTTTCCTGGTCGGGCTTATTGACGACATCATCAATATCAAGCCGTATCAGAAACTGATCGGGCAACTGATCGGTGCTGCAATTTTGATCTCGTTCGGACTGACGCTGCCGATCACCGGCTACGCACTTGTCGATATTTGGATAACGACGTTCTGGATCATCGGCATAACAAACGCCATAAATCTGCTCGATAACATGGACGGCCTTGCTGCCGGGATCTCCGCCATCGCAAGCATCGCGTTGGGTATCAGTTTCGCGGTGAACGGCCAGATGACCGAATTGGCATTTGTCGCCGTGTTTGTCGGGGCACTGATCGGTTTTCTGGTTTTCAATTTCAATCCGGCATCGATCTTTATGGGAGATTGCGGATCGATGTTTGTCGGGTTTCTGCTTGCCGGGTCAGTCTTGCTAAATCAGGTTGGCGGACGTTCGAGAGGGATACTGGCTATCCTTGCGGTTCCGGTACTGATCTTGTTCGTGCCGATCTTTGATACGACATTCGTGACGATCATTAGAAAATTGTGGGGCCGTAAGGCCTCGCAGGGAGGCCGTGACCATACTTCGCATCGACTCGTCGCGCTCGGCCTATCCGAACGGGCGGCAGTGCTGATGTTGTATGCCTTTGCCGCGGCCGCCGGTGGATTGTCGATAGCCATCAGCAGGTTAGAAATGACCCAGAGTCTCGCCCTTATTTCGATCTTTTCGATCGTCCTGGTGATAATCGGGGTATACCTGTCAAAGGTGAAAGTCTACGAGGCTCATGACGAAGCACAGGCCGTTAACGACAATGCGATGTTTGCATTCCTTGTAAATATTTCACACAAACGACGGATATTTGAGGTGTTTCTCGACGCACTGCTGATCACGCTGGCGTACTACGCAGCGTTCGTGATAGTGCTGGGGCCTATCGAGAGAAGCGGCGAATGGGATCTCTTTATCAAGAGTATTCCGATTCTCGTGCTGCTTAAACTCGGGGCGTTTCTCGCCACCGGTGTTTACCGAGGCCTGTGGCGGTACACGAGCGTGGGCGATTTTATTACTTACGCCAAGGGCGTAACGCTTGGATCGGTGTCGAGTGTATTGGCCCTTGTCCTAATATATCGATTTGAGAATTTCTCGAGGACAGTTTTCGTGGTCGATGCGATCCTGTTGTTAGCGGCACTGATAGGCAGCAGAATGGCATTTCGGCTGATCCGGCAGGCAATACCTCTGCCAATGATCAACGAAGGCCGGCGCGCTCTGATCTACGGTGCGGGCGACGGAGGTGAAATGGTCCTGCGCGAACTTCGCAATAATCCAAAATGGGATTTCCGGCCCGTTGGATTTATCGACGATGACCCGCTAAAAGTGGGCAAGGTCATACACGGGCTGACGGTCTTTGACGGAAACGGACCGTTGGCCGATATTTGCGAGCAAAAAGACATCCAAGAGATACTCATCGCTTGCCGGAATATTTCTCAGGAAAGGCTTAAGTTTATCCGCGACCTTGGCAGCGATCAGGATGTTTCGCTGAAACGGGCATTTATCAAGATCGAGCCCATTGATTTTGAATAACCTCCCAACATCTTTGTGAGCAAACTGTGGCCTTAACTGTTGTAAAGATAAGATCTCGAGGCGGACGCGCTGTACTTTGTGCGGCCGCGATCGCCGTTTTGCTCGGAGTTTTGGTGTCGGCAAAATGGAATTTTGCCAACGCCCTGTCGACACGTGCCGAGCTAAGAGAAGTCGCTGATCTTGCGGTGAGCCTTGCACCGTCCGACCCTCAAACGCGATTTGCAGCAGCCGCGGTCTATGGAAGGACGTTTGAACCGGAGGATCAGATCCGGTCGCTCGAGGAATATGAACGCGTTGCCGCCTTGTCGCCTAACAACTTTTTGTGCTGGCTCGAACTCGGTCGTGCCCGCGAACGCACAGGTGACGCAACAGGCGCCGAACTTGCACTAAAAAGGGCTCTTGATCTTGCGCCGAACTATGCAGAGGTCAATTGGGCTTACGGAAATGCTCTGCTGAGGGCCGGAAAGATGGAGGAGGGTTTCCGTTACATTAGCCTGGCAGCCGAATCGAATGCGATGTTCACGGGGCCGTCAGTCGTGACCGCGATGGAAATATTAAGCGGCGACATCGGAGCCGTCCAGCAGCGACTCCCCGAAACCCCATCCGTAAACGCGGCGCTCGCCGTGTATCTGGCAAGACAAAAGCGTTTCGACGATGCCGCGGCCGTCTGGAGACGGATCTCGGCAGAAATTCAAAGATCGGTATCGAAGGAACAGGGCGTACAGATCGCCGCAATATTTCTGGCAGCAAATCGATTTCGGCTCGCGGCCGGTGTCAACGCCGATCTGAGCGATGCTCAGGCGGGGAAGACCGAAACGGGGAAGATATTTGACGGTGGGTTTGAGTCCGGCGTTAAGCTGAGAGGTGCCGGAAGCTTTGAATGGCAGATCGCGGAAGGGACGCAGCCGCAGATCGCGATCAGCCGAACTCAGAAGCATGGCGGTGAAAGCAGTTTGCTGATCGCATTTAACACGACGCAGACATCTGAATTCAGGCCGGTCTCGCAAACTGTCGCCGTGGAGCCCGCAGCGACCTACGAGATGGAGTTTTATTACCGGTCGGAGCTTAAAACGGGCTTCACTGTCCGCTGGGAGATCGCAAATGCAAACGACAACGCCGTGATCGCGATCAGCGAACCGGTTTTGGCAAACAGCGATTGGGCCACAATTAGGACCAAATTCACGGTCCCGGCTGCGAGCGACGGCGTGATCGTCCGACTCGTACGCGACCGCTGTCCGTCGACTGTATGCCCGATGAACGGTTCGTTGTGGCTCGATGACGTTTCGATCAAAAAATTATGAGCTCGGGTGTAACGGGAACAAGGAAAACCAAGATCTCGCGATTTGAGAAACTCGACGTCGGCGACACGGCATCGAGGGCGAGCGGCGTTGTGTTTTTTGTGCTCTGTCTTATCCCGATACTAGCGACAGCGCTCTATGGCGGTGTCGATACCGGAACTTGGGTGCTTATTAGTATTTTGGCAGGCGTATTGGCGCTTGCATGGATCGCCGATGCCTGGCTGGGAAAGGGTTTTCCCGTCTATCGGAGTGTACTGCTGCTGCCGATAGCCGGAATGATCATGATAGGCGTGATCCAACTCGTCCCCGTGTTTTCGGGCGGTCTCCCGAACGATCTGTCGGCCGTGCATTATGACCAGCCGATCTCGATGGACCCATATTCGACCAGGTTTTTTGTCATACGGCTGGTTGTTTACTTTGTGTTTTTTGCGGCGGCTCTCACTTATCTCAATACAGAACGAAGGCTTAAACGGTTGACCGCGATCGTGATCAACCTCGGCGCTATTACGGCATTTTTTGGGATAATCCAATTCCTTGCAAAACCGGACGCGATCTACGGCCTGCGCGAAACGCCCGGTGCCGTACCGTTCGGACCGTTCGTCAACCAGCACCATTTTGCGGCGTTCACCGAACTGGGATTTGGGCTTGCGGTCGGACTGATCGCCGGCCGGGGCGTTAAGCGAGACAAAATGGTACTGCTGGCTGTTGCAGCTCTGATGATGATCGTTGCGGCCCTGTTGACCGGATCGAGAGGCGGTCTGCTAAGTTATGTCGGGATCGCGGGATTCATTTCGGTGGCGGTTGCGCGGCTCGAGGCGAGGAGAGGCAATTCCGTCAGCGGTCGCCGTCCGATCCGAATAGCCGCGATGGCCGGGGCCGCTATTGCGACCATTATCTTGATCGTCGGGGTCGTGTTGTTCGTCGGCGGCGATTCGTCGCTGACGCGAGTGGCGACCGCCAGCGGTACACCGGGCGATGTCAGCAGCGGCCGAATTCACTTTTGGACAACGGCACTAAAAATATTCATGGATCATCCGATCCTCGGTGCGGGCTATGACGCGTTTGGCGTGGCGTTCACCAGATACGATTCCTGGAACGGTGTATTTCGCATCGAGCAGGCACATAACGATTATCTGCAGGCCCTCGCTGATGCGGGCATCGCCGGATTTGTCTGCGTCGCGGCGTTCATATTCTGGTTATTCAAGAAGGGATTTGGCGTGATCGCCGAGGCGACGGATCTGTTCAGATCGTCGTCGTCAGTTGGGGCGTTGGCGGGTTGCTTCGGGATATTGATCCACAGCTTTTTCGATTTTCCGCTGAGAACGCCCGTCAATGCAGTTTTGTTCCTGTTATTGGCAGCGATCGCAACCGTGACGATCAAAACGTCGAATAGCCGCGGGTCCGATCAACGCTAGCGAACACGCACCTCGACCTCTTTCTTGCCGCACGGCATTGTGAACGAAAGCTGGTAAAGACCGGCCTTTCCGCTCTTTGACTTCACGACGTATAAAGCCCGGCCCTTTATTGCCGTTATTTCTTCGCGGCGTAATTCAACATCTTCCGGACTGCTCGAAGCTGCCGAAAGGTTGGTCAGATCTTCGTCGGTCTCGCTGCCAATGATCACGGCAAGCTCGCTTCCAACATTTTGAAGAGCGATCGACGGCTCGCTCGCGGTGAGTGTGCACGGTTTGATCGGCGTCGGTTCGGCATCTCCAACAATCACGCGGGGTCGAGTATACGGCGAAGCGGCCGACTCGTCAGTCGTCTTTGCAGCCACGGTCACGTCATCCGGCTTTGCGGCGGGCGTCGGCGTTGCTTTCGGCTCACTGTCGGCAGGCTTAGCAGTAGCGGAATTTCCGGACGGGATCGTAATTATCACCGGCGGAAACAGCTCGGTCGATCTTGGCACCGGAGTCGGCAGCGGTTCGGGCGTCGGTGAGGGAGACACAGCTGCTATAACCTGTGATTCGGGTGTCGGTGTCGGCGTTGGTACCGCCACGACCGAAGTGTCAGGCGTGGGGGATGCTTCAGGTGTCGGCGAGAAGGATGGCAACGGCGTTGTTTCCGGTGTCGGAACGGGAGTCGATACGGGCTCCGGTTCGACTTTCACTGGCACTGACGCAGGGATCGTCGGGCTTGGCTCCGGTGTAGGCAGCGGCGTCGCCTCAGGTGTCGGCGTTGGCTCAGGCGTCGATGTCGGCAATGTATTTTGAGCGACAACCAGATCCGGTGCGACCCTAAGCGGATTGGCACCGATCTTTAGCTCGAGTCCTTCGGTGCTGCCGTTCACGCGTTTGTACAGAGCCTCTATGACCGAGTATTTGATCGGATCGGGAGTTCCGGCCTTATAGCTTTTGTAAAACGCGTCGAGGGCCTCGGCATTGCCGCCGCCGGCTTCGTATGCGGTTCCCAATCGCCACATCGTAGATCGCCACCAAGCGCTTTCTGCAGGAAGTACACCGAGTGCCCGTTTGAATCGGATGATCGATTCGGTAGTGTTGTCCATTTGGAGCAATGCCGCGCCGCTGATCTCTTCGATGCGGCCGCGGATGATCGCCAATAATGTGGGACGAGGAACGTTGGCGACCTGGCTGTATTCGCCGCGTGCCTCGGACATCGTGCGCGGCTGATAGATCTCGTCGGCGAGAACTGCGGATGTTGCGTATTTCAGATCGAGTGACGCGTCAACGCCGGCGATCGACGCTTTTGTAAGCTCGAGCACTTTGGCCGGTGCGAGTTTCTTCGCCAGCATTTGCGAAGCAGCAAAAAGCTGTCGATGTGTCCGCATCTTATCGCCGCCGCCGACAAAAGAGTCGGCCAGCTTTCCGGCCGCGGCCGCATCTCCGGCAGCAACCACGTTTACAAATTCAAATAGCGAGCGCAGCCGCATTGCATTTTCTTCGTTGTCCGCGGCTTGAGGTGCAAATGTACTTGCCCGGCGTTCGTCCTCGATGAGCTTGATAAACGAATCTGCCTGAACAGGCACACGCAGGCCGAGGTCGGTCGCGACCTGGCCGTCTTTCATCACGAACATCTTCGACAAGGACTCTGCCGCTTCGCGATAGAGCCCCGCTGAGGCACGCATTGTTGCGATCTCGTATTCGAGCGTCGGAAAATTACCGTATTTGCGGGCAGAAAGCAGTACCTTTTCGGCCTCGAGGGGTTTGTCCTGCAGCCATAATCCGCGTGCGACCGCGATATGCGACCAAATGTATCTCGGGTCAGAATCGATGGCCTTTTGGCCGTATTCGACGGCCTTGTCGCCGACGCCGTTTGCTGCGTACCAATACCCGGCACCGGCGAGGAGGATGACATTTCCGGCGTTTGCATCGAGTGATGCCCGTAATTCCGCCTCTGCCTCCGCGCGTTTTCCGGCGTCAAACAACGAGAGAATAAGTCCGGTCTTTGCGGGCACATTATCAGGTTCGCGTTCGAGGATCGAACGGTACAGTACGACCGCCTCATCCGCTCTGCCGAGCGACCTCCGCATTTCGGCGAGACCCCGGCGGGCCGAAAGCGAATTAGCGTCGAGTTCCAAGGCCTTGCCGAACGCGGCGGCTGAATCTTCGAGCCTGAATTCCATTCGATGTGCCAGGGCAAGCGTCTGATAGGCCGCAGACGATTCGGGAGCAATCTTGATAACGTTGTCAGCGACTCGCTTGGCCTCGGCACCGTTCTCAATGCTGAGGTAAAATCCGGCGATCGTCATTAACTGTGCCGGATTTGCTTCTACGCGCTCCTCGATCGTTTTGGCGATCTCCATCGCAGCTTCCTGACTTCCGCGGAAGAATAGATTTGCAGGAAACTTAGCCAGCGTATCTGCGAAAAGTTGGTCGGGAACGGGTTTTGGGGCCTCGGCGGCACCAGCCTTAAAGAGCTTTGCGGCGTTTTCGAGATCGCCCGCGATCAACCTCTGGTTGCCGACGTCGGTACGGAGCTTGAGCATCGTCTCGAGAGCCTCGGCCTGGCGTTTGGTCTTGGGGAACTTAACGAGGAAGCTCTTGATCTCGCCGATCCGCTCATAGGCATCAGGGGTTGATATGGCCTTTTCCCATTCGGCAGTTTCGTCAATTTTAGGTTTTGGCGTGGCCGTTACTTTTGGCTTAGTTTCGGCGGTCGCGGGCTTTTTCGGTGTCGTATTTGGCTTTGCAGCGGGTGTTGATGCCGGCTTCTTCGGCGTCGGTTTTGGTTTGGCGGCGGCCGATCTCGACGGCGTTGGTTTTTTAACCGGCGTTTTTGACGCACTTTGCTTGGGCTTTGTCGTCTGTGTGAATGCCGGTATGAGCAGCAATGAAAACAGGAAAATGATCGCAAATGATCTCATAAAACACTTTATATAATGGCTTTCGTCGTCAAAATCATAGCACGAAATTGCCTTTTGACACTCGCCGCCGTATCCTCACGATATGACCGAACTCGACGAAATATGGTCGCAAATGCTCGCCTCGGCCGCTGCAAACGCGAGCGAAGCGGGACGCAGCGATGTCGCCGATTTTCTGCGTCTCAAGGCCTCGAACGATGCCATCAGGGCGGCCGGTGTGCGGTGGCTGTTCGACACCGTGATCGAGATCGCGGCAAACGCCAATCGCGGTCACGCCTCACTCACGATCGAGCGCGACGACCCGCACAATTTTGCCCACGGCAATTCAAACCTCGTGGGAACTCGCGTGATGGTGCGTCAGGGTGTGAGATGTCTGACGGTCGAAGCGGGTTGGACGCGAACTCCGTCCGACGGCATAATGCGCGGCGGCGCATTGGCGATCGCACGCGTTTCGCATTTTGGCATGCCGAAAATGACGGCGGAATTAAAGCTCGTTTCGGAGGAACCGACACCGAAATGGCGCAACGCTGAGACATCGGACCAGGTGGATTCAGCGGAATTGATGCGGCATCTCGAGATACTGACGACCTGACATTGGGGCTTTTTATTACCGCGACTGTAATGTAGAATACATATAACATACAGCTTCTGTATAAAGGGAGATATTTTAAAAACGTGATAGCAGATCTTGATAAACTGATAGAACTACAGCAGACGGATACTAACCTCAGGCGATTAAAACAAGCAATCGAGTCATCAGAAACCAGGCGTGCCGAGATCGAACAAGAATTCGAACAGCACGCCTCTTCTATTCGCGAGATACAAAACCGGCGTGACACGCTGCATGCAAAACGTGCCGAACTCGAGAAGCAGATCGCTGAGAACAAAACATACCTCGAACGTGCCGACCGCAACCTAAAGCACGCGCAAAACTCAAAAGAATACGAAACCGCGATGCGCGAGACCGACGCTCTGCAAAAACAGATCTCGACCTACGAGACGCAGATCGTCGAGACCATGGAAGAGGTCGAAACGGTCGAGAAAGAAATAGCAGAACGCAGCGACGAGATCGCGACACTCGACACGAACCTCGAAACCGCTCTGAAACAGCACGACGCACAGATCGCAGCCGACACTTCGCAATACGAAAAGCTTGCCGCCGGCCGCGATGCCGTCTTTCAAACTCTGCCAGCACAGCTGGCGTCAGTTTACAACCGCATGGCACAACGCAGCCGCGACGGAATCGCTGTCGCCGAGGTCATCAACGGTTCGTGCAGTGCATGCTACATGTCGCTTCGCCCGCAGATCCTGCTAGAGGTAAAACGCGGCGACCAGATCATCACCTGCGAGAGCTGCACCCGCATCATGTACATCCTAAAACGCGACGCCGAAGCATCGGCGTAGTTGGGTCAGACAACTCAGACAGATCGGACGGGACGGCCCGTCCTTTTTTATTGTCTTCCATCCAGACTCTTGACCCATTTTAAGAACGAATCTTCGTAGACGAGCCAGGGATCCTTGGGGCCGCGGGCGGAACTTTCGAATGTGCCATCCTCGCAGAGCGAAATCAGATAACGCCTCGAAGGCGGCGGAACGATGATGCGGTGCTTGCGGATGAGCCGTTCGATCTCAGACAGGCGGAGCTTTGGCCGCGGCGACAAATCCAATAAGTGTTGCGTGATATTCATATGTGTAGTGTGTGTGGTTGAATTTGTCTCTGCACGCGGCGGGAGACATCAATAACAACGGGCATGAGCGTCTGCTTTCTCTGCAAAGTGCGTCAAAGTGTGAAAAGTACGTCATTTCGTGCAAAGTCTGCAAAGTACGTCAAAGCCCGCAAAGTCGGATTTAAATCCGGTGAAAAGGTGCGATAGTCTGAATATGTCGGGCGGTATGTGCAACAGTGTTGCATCTATACATCGTTCGACTGTTACAAAATATCAAACAATAGGAAAAAACGCAAGAGCTATGGCATACACGGAAAATGACAAATTAAAGGCGCTCGCGATCGTGCATGTGTTCGAGACCTCCCGTCCGTTCGGCGATCACGCAGCGTGCGTTGTGCTCGACGATGGAGCAGGTATTTCGTACGGCATCAACCAATTTACCCACCGATCAGGCTCGCTCTCGGTGGTGGTCGATAAATATTTGAATGCAAAAGGCGTCGTCGGAGCGGCCGTGATGCTCGAAAATCTTGCTTTGCTTCGAAACAAGTCGGCCGCGGCGGTCGCCAAATTGTCGGCAAACGAGACTCTCAAAAACGCGTTACGTGCCGCCGCGGTAACAAGCGAGATGAAACGGGCACAGGAGGAGACAGCGTTCGAACTCTATCTAAAGCCGGCACTGGACCTTTGCGAAAAATATGGATTCACCGAGCCTCTAAGCCTTGCCGTTATCTATGATTCCGTCGTCCACGGCTCATTCTTTCGGGTTGCACGCGGCGTGGACGTCGTTCACCGCAACGAACGTGAATGGATCACCGCCTACATACGCCGACGCGACGCCTGGTTCGCCAGCTACCCGCGACTGGCAAAAACGCGCTATCGGACGCGGTTTTTTTTGAATCAGATCGCGATATCAAATTGGGGACTGAGGACGCCGCTGACAGTTCAGGGAATCCGTCTGACATCGCAAGATTTCGAACACCATGCTGCGGTCCCGCCGACAGCCAATACCGCACCAATTCCGCAGACAACTGCCGATTCGTCCGCTTCAAATCTTCCGATCAAGCCGCAGCAGGTGTTCGAAACGATCGGCGAAGCAGCAACGGCCGGAGCGGAAAAGTTTGACGCGGTCGAGAGCATCGTCACCGGTGTGACCCGCAGGGCTGATTCGGTGAAATCGATTTGGGCGACGGTCGGGGGCTCGATCGGGCAGGCCGTTTGGGCAGTGTTCGGGTTCTTCGCGGGGCTGCCGCGAGAGGTCTGGATAACGGTCGCAGTGATCGCGGGGATCTTGCTGATCTTTTATCTGTACAGGCAGATCGTGCTTGGCAGGATCAGGGAAACGAGGAGCGGATAAGTTTTGGCTCGTGTGATCTCCACGTTTTTCTCCGCGGCCTCTGCGTGGACCGTCATTACTCGGGATTCCACGCAGAGTGCGGAGAGCTTGGACGCCAAGACCGCTGAGGTGACAAGATCTCAAATTTCTAATTTCAAAAAGGTGAATGCAATGAACGACACAAAGAATATTTTACTGGCATGGGCCAGTACGGCGACCACCATCGCAGCAGCGATAGATACACAGACGTGGATAACGCTGATCTCTGCCATCGTTCTGCCGATCGTGTTCTTCGCGATCGGAAAAACGGTCGATGTGCTGCTGCAGATCCACGTTCGAAAGCGGGAGAAATAGAACGCGGATCCGGCGGATCTGACGGATCTTCGCAGATCTCTAAACAAAAGACGATCCGCGAAAATCCGTTCGATCCGTTTCATCTGCGTTCCATTAAGGATATGAAACCAATCAATAAGATCTACATCGCGATCGCGGCGGCTATGTTGCTGGCGATTGGCATTATTGGCGGCCAAGTATGGTCGGATCATAAGATCGGCAAGCTCGAGACGGCAGTTGAGGCGGCAAAACAACAGGCCGAGGAACGCGATCGAATCGCTCTCGCGGCCGAGCAGAAAGCGGCCGAGTACAGGTCAAAGACCGAGTATCTCGAACAGCAAATAGCCGAATCGAAAGCCAGGGCAAGGAGAAAAGATGAAAAACTCAAGACGCAAAACACTAATACCGCTCGTGCTCGTCGTGATGTCGAACGTGTACGCAGCGTCAGGTCAATCGACACAAACGCCGCCGAACTCTGTGCCAAGCTCTCCGAACTCGGACATCCGTGCGAGTGAGGTAAGAGTTACGCCTTCAGGCGTGAATAGCGCGTCGGATATCACGCGTAAACGCGTAACTCTGAACGCGTGCATGGCTACGGCGATCGACCTCGAAAAAACGAGAAACTTGGCCGGCGAGCTCGAAAACGAGAATAACCTGCTCATCGAAAGGCTTGAGATCGAACAAAGAACGACCGCCTTGCTCGGCGAGTTGAATGAAACGCGCAAGAGCGAGAGCGAAGCTTTGCGCACAACGATCGCCGCCAAGAACGAAACCATCGCGGCAAAAGACGCGGTCATCGCGTCGCAGGACAAGCTGATCGAGACGTTGAAACGGAAGAAGACCTCGATCTGGCGACGCATCGGCAATGTCCTGATCGGTGCGGCCGCGATAGCGATATTGAAGTGAGGCAAAAACACGGCCGGTAGGGAGTGTGTCTTACGGCGAGTCGAAATGTGGCCGCGAACGGTTGAATTGACCTTGATCAATGACAATCCACACACTCCCTACCGGTCGTGTCTCCTTCAATGACCGGCGATCTTGGTATTGAAATAGGAGACATTAAAGAAAATGAACATACATATTGAAGAAGCAATAGACAGTTTCCGTGTCAATTCGACGCGGTACGCAAAGAGTGAACGCTATTATGGCGGGAACCATGATCTGGCGTTTGCGACGGACAAGTTTCGGAATGCGTTTGGGTCGCTGTTCAGGGAATTTGCACTGAATCTGTGCCCGGCGGTTTGTGAGGCGGTGAGGGACAAGCTGCGGGTTGTCGGGTTTGGTGTTGATTGCGTCGGTGTCGGTGTCGGTGTCGGAACGCAGGCTGCCAGCCTGCGTGTATCCGAAGAGCAGGCTAGCAGCCTGCGTTCCGACATTGGTCGTATTTGGAACGCTAATCGCATGCGGATACGCTCGGGCGAAGTGCATAAGGAAGCCCTCATATGCGGCGACGGGTATATGATCGTATGGCCGGACGCGGCGGGCAATGCGGTGATGTATCCGAACCGTGCCGCAAGCGTGACCGTCATATACGACGACGAACAGCCGGGCAAAATTATCCGTGCGGCGAAGTATTGGCGTGGGCCGGACAAGCGGATCCGGCTCAATCTGTTCTATCCGGATAGGATCGAGAAATACATTTCGAAAGAAACAAGCGAAGGTGCGCTGTTTGAAGCGACGGAGTTTGTTCCGTTTGTTCAGAGTGCACGCTTTAGCGTGTCTACGGCGACCGGTAAGGGACAAGCTGAAGCTTGCACTCTGGACAATCCCTACGGCGTTGTTCCCGTCTTTCATTTTGCTAACAACGCCGGCATCGGGGCGTTTGGGCGGTCGGAGTTGGATGCGGCGATGCCGATACAGGACGGGCTCAATAAATCGATGCTCGACATGCTGGTGGCGATGGAATATTCGGCGTTTCGGCAGCGTTGGGCGGCGGGCATCGAGGTCGAGATCGACAACGACGGCAAGGTCGTGCCGCCATTTACGGCGGGCGTCGATCATCTCTGGATATCGCAAAATGCGGACGCGACCTTTGGCGATTTTGCGACGGCGAATCTCGAACAGTTCCTGAAGGTTAAGGACAGTTTTCGCGGCGATATCGCTTCGGTGACGGGCACGCCGCTGCATTATTTTATGCAGAGCCAGACGCGAAACACGGCGAGCGGTGAGGCACTGAGAAAGGCCGAGACGCGTTTCGTCGCCAAGGTCCGCGACCGTCAGGAATCGTTCGGCCAGATCTGGGCCGACGCGATGCAGTTCGCTCTCACTATCGAGGGCAAGGGCAGCGGCGTACAGCTCATAACCGATTGGGAAGATCCGTCACCAATGTCCGACAGGGAATTTCTCGAAAATATTCTATTAAAGAAACAGATCGGTCTGCCCGTCGAACAGGCGTTGATAGAGGCAGGTTATGGGGAAGCGGAGGTGAAAGGGATGGTGAAGTCGCTAGTCGAATGACGGCGGAGGCGGCGGGATGGAATCGAGAGGCTCGGAAGGCGTGAAAAAATCGGTGACCTTCGTCGCGAAGGCGAGGTGGGCGATCAAGAACAGAAACAGTCCACCCATTAACAATTGAGTCATGAGGCCTGCCATTCTCTGGGTCGTGTTGTCGTATTCGTAGCG